>NZ_CAUTSL010000101.1:0-2636 GCF_963540955.1 Actinomyces bouchesdurhonensis | reverse complement strand
GTGCCCCCTCTTCTGTTGCTGACCCGAGTCCCGACCCCGACCTCGCGCAAAGCGTTGCCGCTCACGAGGAGTGGAGAGGCGAGGCCAGCGAGATCAGCGTCGGGCACGTCGACCTCGGGCCCCGCCTCATCGACGGACAGTGGCGGGCCGGCCTGCGCCACGACGCCGAAACCGGCGCCGTGTGGCGCGACCCCAACCAGACCGTCCTGCGGGTGCGCGACGCGGCCATCATGACCGCGCCCGACTCCGCCGACTACCCGTTCCTGGCCGACGTCGCGGGCAAGCCCGTGTACGTCGTTCCCCAGACGCAGAACCCGGGCGTCGTGTGGCTCGGCTGGAACACGCAGGACCCCGCCGTCACGGCCACCATCGACCGCGGCCTCACCATGCGCGTCGGCCCCGTGTCCGGCCCCGGCCGCGCGTGGCTGTTCCTCCAGTCCGGCACCTTCGGCAAGCCCCTCCTGCTCGCCGACTCGGGCGCGGCCCCCGGCGACGTGTGGATCGACTCCGGCACGCACGTGCACGCCAACTGGGCGTTCTCCTCGCCCGGCACCTACACGGCGACCGTGACCTTCCTCGGCACGACCACCGCCGGCGAGGCCGTGGCCGCCTCCACGACCCTGCGCTTCGCCGTCGGTGACGCCGCCTCCGCGTCCGAAGCCCTGGCCATGGCCGCGCCCGCCGCCTCCGGTTCTGCTTCGGCGGGGGCATCCGCTTCCTCCTCTGGGGCCGCGCCCGCTGCTTCCGTGGCCGCCGACCCCGCGTCCTCTTCCTCTTCTGCTGGGGCCGCGTCGGGCGGGCTGCCCGACTGGGCCTTCATCGCCATCATCGCCGTCGCCGCGGCGTCCCTCCTGGTGATTCTCGCGCTCGTCGTCGCACGCTCGCGCCGCAGCCGCGCCGAACAGGCCGCCGCCATCGCCGAGGCCGACTCCCTCCTCACACCCCCGCCCGCCACGAAGGGTGAGGGAAGCGGGGAAGCAGACACGGCCTCGTTCGACAGGTCCGTGCCCGCCCGAGGCGCGGCGCCCGGCGGAGGGTCTGACGGTGCGCCCGGCGCGGGGGAGAGCGCTGCCGGCCCCGGCCTCGTCGATCGGGGAGGGGAGCAGTGAGCCAGCTGCGCGTCACCGCACTGGGCGCGCGCCTCGGCGGGCGCAGTGTCCTCGAGGGCGTCGACCTGGAGGCCCGGGCCGGGGAACTCGTCGGCCTCATCGGACCCAACGGCGCCGGTAAGACCACGCTGATCCGCTCGATCCTGGGGCTCATCCCCTCCAGCGGCAGCGTCGAGACCGACGGCGCGATCGGGTACGTGCCGCAGCGCCACGAGTTCGCGTGGGACTTCCCGATCAGCGTGCGCGACGCCGTCCTGCAGGCCGTCACCGTGCGGCGAGGCTTGCTCGGGCGCGCTCGGACCCCGCACTTCCGCGCCGTCGAGGAGGCCCTGTCCCTCGTGGGCATGCGCGACCTCGCGAACCGTCCCATCGGCGAGCTGTCCGGCGGGCAGCGCCAGCGCGTCCTCGTCGCCCGGGCCCTCGCGATCCGGCCCGCCGTGCTGCTCCTCGACGAGCCCTTCACCGGCCTCGACATGCCCACGCAGGAGATGCTCATGGACCTGTTTCGCGCGCTCGCGGACGGGGGCCGGGCCCTCCTCATGACCACGCACGACCTCATCGGCGCGCGCACCGGCTGCGACCGCCTGTACCTGCTGCGGCGCACCATCGTCGCCTCCGGGCGCCCCGAGGAGCTCGCCGACGCCGACCCGTGGATCCGCGCCTTCGACGTGCGACCCGACAACCCGATCCTCGACGCCCTAGGAGTGCGCGCATGAGCACCGTGATCCACGCGGGGGGCCACGTCCTCGTCCCGGCGGCGGACTTCCTGAGCCCCTACGACTTCTTCCGCGACCTGACGAATCCGGCGCTGGCGTTCCTGCCGCGCTCGCTGCTCATCGCGGTCGTCGCCGCGCTCGTGTGCGGCAGTGTCGGTGTGCACGTCGTCCTGCGCGGCATGGCTTTCATCGGGGACGCCGTCGCGCACTCCGTGTTCCCCGGCCTGGCGATCGCGTTCGTGTGCGGCGGGTCCCTGGTGTTCGGTGGGGCGCTCGCGGGTGTCGTGACCGCCGTGCTGGTGGCCTTGCTGGCGCAGAACCGCAGGCTCAAGGAGGATTCCGTCATCGGCGTGCTCTTCGTCGGCGCGTTTGCGCTCGGCGTCGCGATTATTGCGCGGGCGCCCGGGTATGCGGGGAGCCTGCAGGACTTCCTGTTCGGGTCGATCACGGGCATCCCGGCGTCGGATGTGCCCGTGGTGATGGGTGGTGCTGCGTTGGTGCTGCTCATGCTGTTCCTGGCCCACCGGCCCATCGTGGCGGTGACCCTGGACCGCGAGAGCGCTCGGGCGGCGGGCGTGCACGTGCTCGCTGCCGATCTGTCTTTGTATGTCGCCGTGGCTTTGGCCGTCGTGATCTCCGTGCAGACGATCGGCAACGTGCTGGTGCTGGCCCTGCTCGTGACCCCCGCGGCCACCGCGCGGCTGTTGTGCGACCGCCTGGGGACCATGATGATCCTGTCGCCGGCGCTGGGGGCTGCCGGGGGCCTGGTGGGCCTGTACCTGTCGTGGGCGCTGGACGTGCCCACGGGCGC
>NZ_CAUTSL010000100.1:0-2645 GCF_963540955.1 Actinomyces bouchesdurhonensis | reverse complement strand
GCGACGCCAGCACGGCTAGGGACGCCCGCGATGCCCCCGATACCAGCACGGCTAGGGATGCTAGCACGGCTAAGCACGCCAGCAAGGCTAGGCGCGCCAGCGACCCCAGCACGGCCCGCGACGCCCACAACTCCCGAAGCGTCAGACGGTGAGCATGACCTTCGTGGCGCGGCGCTCGTCCATGGCGGCGTAGCCCTCGGCGGCCTGCTCGAGCGGCAGGACCATGTCGAAGACGGCGCCGGGATTGATGGTTCCGCTCATGATCAGGTTGATCATGGTCGGCAGGTACTTGCGCACGGGCGCGGGCCCGCCGAACATGTGCACCTCCGCAAGAAACATGCGGCCCATGTCCAGGGAGACGCCGTGTGGTACGCCCACGAAGGACAGGTGACCGCCGGGGCGCACGCAGCCGAGCGCCTGGTTGAAAGCCGTCTCGTTGCCCACCGCTTCGACGACGCCGTCGGCCCCCAGGCCGCCGGTCAGTTCCTTGATGCGCGCGATGCCCTCCTCGCCGCGCTCCTCGACGATGTCGGTTGCGCCGAACTCGCGGGCCAGGGCCTGGCGGTCCGCGTGGCGCGACATCGCGATGATGCGGGATGCGCCCAGCTGGCGGGCGCCGATGATCGCGCCCAGGCCCACGGCCCCATCGCCCACGACGACGATGGTTGTCCCGGGACCCGCCCCGGCCTCGTCGGCGGCGAACCAGCCGGTGCCGAGCACGTCGGAGGCGGCCAGGAGCGAGGGAATCTGCTCGCGCGTGGGCGTGCCGGGGGTCTTCACGAGCGTGCCGTCCGCGAGGGCAATGCGCGCGTACTCGGCCTGGGTGCCGCCGGCGCGCATACCGACGAAGGGGTCGCCCTGGGCGGCCGCAGTCGCGCAACGCGAGGGGTAGCCGGCGCGGCAGACAGAGCATTCGCCGCAGGAGATGCAGAAGGAGCCGACGACGAAATCGCCGGGGCGCACGGTCGTGACGGCCTCTCCCACCTCGATGACGGTGCCGACGTACTCGTGTCCCATGCGCTGCTCGTGGACGGGCTCCATGCCGCGGTAGGGCCACAGGTCCGAGCCGCAGATGCAGGTGGCCGCCAGCTTGATGATGGCGTCCGTGGGTTCCAGGATGGTGGGCATCGGCGTCTCTTCGACGGTGACGTTGCCGGGTTCGTGCATGACGACGGCGCGCATGGTGCTCCTCGCTCGGGTGGCTCTCGTGTATTCACGCTATCCCGGTGCTGCAACTCGTGTCTGCGCTGTCCACTGTCGCCTTTCTCTCAGGCGACGAGGCCGGGGCGCGGTTTCGGGTATACCGCCCGTTTTTCGAGGGGCGAAGACCGGGTAAAACGGGGTAGGGTTGCGCCATGTCTGTCGAGTTCGTATCCGCCGCGCAGGCGGCAGATGCGGTGGCGTGTGAGGCGCCGCTGCGGCTCGTCGACACCTTCGGACGCGTCGCCCGCGACCTGCGCGTGTCCCTGACGGACCGCTGCAACCTTCGCTGCTCCTACTGCATGCCGCCCGAAGGTCTGGACTGGCTACCCACCGAGGACACCCTGACGGACGAGGAGGTCGTGCGCCTCGTGCGCGTCGGCGTCGAGCGGCTCGGGATCCGCCAGGTCCGCTTCACCGGGGGTGAACCCCTCCTGCGCCGAGGCCTCGAGGGGATCATCGACGAGTGCGCCCAGCTGCGCACCGACGAGGGAAAGAAGCCGGACCTGGCCCTGACGACGAATGCTTTGGGCTTGGCCAAGCGCGCCCAGGGCCTGAAGGATGCGGGCCTGAACCGCGTCAACATTTCGCTGGATTCCCTGGACCCCGAACACTATGCGGCGATCACCCGCCGCGATCGCCTCTCCGACGTGCTGGAAGGCATCGAGGCGGCCGCGCGCGCCGGGCTGAACCCGATTAAGGTCAACGCCCTGGTGCTGCGCGGCATGAACGAGGACGACCTGCCCGACCTGGTCGACTACTGCCTGGATCGGGGTATCGAGCTGCGCGTCATCGAGCAGATGCCGATCGGCCCGCCGGATACGTGGGATCGCCAGAACATCATGACGGCCGACGAGATCCTGCACATCATGAGCACCCGCCACACGCTGGCCCCCGCGCCGCGCGAGGATCCGCACTCGCCAGCGGGACGCTGGATCGTGGACGGGGACCCGACCAAGATGCTGGGCGTCATCGCCTCGGTGTCCGACCCCTTCTGTAGTGCGTGCGACCGCACCCGCCTGACCTCGGACGGCATGGTGCGCTCCTGCCTGTTTTCCACGGAGGAGACCTCGCTGCGCGACGCGCTGCGTGGGGGCGGATCGGACCGCGAGATTGCCGCACGCTGGGCCGACGCCATGTGGGCGAAGCCGGCCGCGCACGGCCTCAATATCGACGCTTTCGCGCGCCCGTCGCGCACGATGAGCCGTATTGGTGGGTAAGTCCCCACTAATTTCGTAACGTCGACGTTTTGTAACGGCGGTCGATAGCGGCGTTGGCATCCGGCTGCCTTCGCTCGAAACCCCTGTTTTTCCTTGTTGTATCAAGGGTGATGCACGTCCCAAACGATTGGTGTGACGAAGGTTATTTGCCTTGCTAGCCTCCATTTAAAGGCTCTTCCGAGTTGAGTGTGGGTGACCGGGTGTTGGTCGGGGGTTGCGGGTAGA
>NZ_CAUTSL010000099.1:0-2878 GCF_963540955.1 Actinomyces bouchesdurhonensis | reverse complement strand
CTCCACTCCGGCGGATTCCAACACCTCCTACACCCTTAAATGCGAAGAGCCGGTTCACGACCAGTCCGGGCCTTCCCGTATTGATGAGGCGTCAGCGCAGGATGCGCGCCAGGAAGTCCCGGGTTGCCTGTTCGCGCGGGTCGTCAATCACCTGCTCGGGCGGACCCTGCTCGACGATCTGCCCGTTACGGAGGAACACGACGCGGTCGGCCGCCTGGCGGGCGAAGCTGATCTCGTGCGTCGCCATGAGGATGGTCGACCCCTGCGCCTTGATCTCGCGCACGAGATCCAAGACCTCGCCGACGAGCACCGGGTCCAGCGCGGCCGTGATCTCATCCAGCAGGAGCAGCTCCGGGTTCGTGGCGAGCGCGCGTGCGATCGCGACGCGCTGCTGCTGGCCACCCGATAGGCGATCCGGGTACTCCTTCGCCTTGTCCTTCAAGCCGATGCGGTCCAACAGCTCCAGGCCGCGCTCGCGCGCGCGGTCCTTGTCCCAGCCGTGCACCTTGCGGGCCGCCAGCGTCACGTTGTCCAGCACCGACATGTGGGGGAACAGGTTGTAGTGCTGGAACACCACTCCGATGCGCGCGCGTATCTGATCCGCGTTCGCGCGCGGATCCGTGATGTCCTCGCCGCCCAAAAAAATCTGGCCGTCGTCCACGCGCTCCAGCAGGTTCGCGCAGCGCAGCAGCGTCGACTTACCCGAACCAGACGCGCCCAACAGGACCACGACCTCGTGCGCGGCGACGTCCAGGTCCAGGCCGCGCAGGACGACATTGTCGCCGAAGCGCTTGACGACGCCGACGGCGCTCAGGACCGGGGTCGTGTTGTCCGAGGCGGGGGAGGCCTCGTGCGTAGTGGGGACCGACATCAGACGGTGCCTCCCATCTGCTCGCGCTTACGCAGCCGGGCCGTGTACCAGTCCGACAGGCGAATGAAGGGGAACGACAAGACGATGAACAGCAGGCCGGCGACCACGTAGGAGGTCATGTTGTAGGTCTTGGCCTGCACCATCTGCGCCGAGCGGATCGCGTCGACCGCGCCCAGGACCGAGATCAGGCCGACGTCCTTCTGCATCGAAATGAAGTCGTTCATCAGGGCGGGCGTGACCTTGCGGATCGCCTGCGGAACGATGATCATGCGCAGCGTCTGCCCGTGGGTCAGGCCCAGCGAGCGGGCCGCGTAACGCTGGGAGGGGTGCACCGAGTCTAGGCCCGCGCGCAGCACCTCGGCCACGTACGAGGAGTACGTGAGGATCAGCGCGACCGTGCCCAGGAACGCGGTCGGGATGCGCGTCGTCGGGTTGAGCGCGGGGATGCCGAAGCCGATCAGGTAGAGGACGACCAGGAAGGGGACGCCTCGGAAAATGTCCGTGTACGCCGCCGCCAGGAAACGGATCGGGAAGAACACGGGGCCGGCCAGCGTGCGCGCGACCGCCAGCAGGGTCGCGAACACGGCGACGCCGAGCACCGCGATCAGCAGGATCCGGATGTTGAGCCACAGGCCGGACAGGACCTGGGGGAAGGCCTGGACGAAGTACTTGCCGTTGAAGAAGGTGTTGCGGGTGGCCTCCCACCCGTCGGAGTTGACGACCACGGCGATGAGGACTCCGGCGACCACGATCGTGGAGGCCAGGGAGATGAGAATCGAGCGGACCGTCTGCTTGCGCCGATAAGCGCGACGGCCACGCTCCACCGCCGAAACGGTGAGCGTGGCCGCCGCGTTACTCGAGTAGTCACTCATGAATGAGGCCTCACTTGAGGGTGGGCACGTTCTGTGCCTCGTTCAGCCACTTCTCCTGCAGCTCGGCGAGCTTGCCGGACGAGGCCAGGCGATCGACCGCGGCCGAGACCGTGGGGGTCAGCTTGGAACCCTTGGGCAGGACGATGCCGTACTCCTCGCCGCCCGTCGTGTCGTCGAACTGGCCGATGATGACGCCGTCATCGATCTGCGCGGAGACCATGTAGAAGGCGGTCGGCAGGTCGACGACGATCGCGTCCACGCGGCCCGTCTGTAGGGCCAGGACCGTGTCGTCGGAGGAGTTGAACATCTGCAGCTTCTGCGTGAGTCCGGGCTCGAGGTTCTCGGAGGCGAACTGCTGAGAGGTGGTGCCGGCCTGGACGCCGATGAGGACGTCCTTGAGGTCCGCGATGGATGTCGCACTGGCGGCAGGGGAGCCGGCCTTGGTGATGATCGCCGAGGTGGTCGTGTAGTAAGGGGACGTGAAGTCGACGGCGTTCTTGCGCTCGTCGGTGATGGAGAACTGCTGAATGTTCAGGTCCCAGTCCTTCGCGCCGGGGGTGATCGACGAGTCGAAGGTGGCGCGCACCCACTGGACGTTGTCGGCGCTGTAGCCGAGTTCCTCGGCCAGGGCGTAGATGACGGCCGACTCGTAGCCTTCGCCCGAGGCCGGGTCGTTGTTCAGGATCCACGGCGAGTAGGCGGGGTCGGAGGTGGCGACGGTGAGCTTACCGTCCGTCACGGTCGGCAGGGCGCCGGGGCCGTAGGTCTGCTCGGCGTCGGAGGAAGAGGAAGAGCTCGTGCCGCCCGAGCAGGCGGCCAGGCCGAGGGCCGCGACGGCGGCGACGGCAGCGAGGGAACGGACAGAGCGGCGCATGGGGCCTCCCGGTGACGTGGGGGATCCCGCCGGTGAGGGCGGGTCTGACTCGATGAGCGTATCGGTGCGCCGAAAGACGCGCTGGCATAGGTCCGATGCACGAAACAATGGAACGAGGCCTGGGCTGGGAAACGTTGAAATCGTGAGGGTTTCGGGGCTGTGGGGGATGGGACACAGTGGCGCGTGGCTACGCGTAGGGACCGGGCCCGGACCAGATCCACAGTTCGTCGGAGTGGACGAGGTGCCAGCGGGCCTCCTCGT
>NZ_CAUTSL010000098.1:0-3021 GCF_963540955.1 Actinomyces bouchesdurhonensis | reverse complement strand
CTACCCGCAACCCCCGACCAACACCCGGTCACCCACACTCAACTCGGAAGAGCCCCTTATGCGCGGGGCTGGCGCTCCGCCCACTCGCCGAGGCTCACGCGCGGACCCGTGAAGAACGGGGTGTCCTCGCGCACGTAGAGGCGCGCCTCGGTGTAGCGCTGGGCGTGCATGACGCCCTCGAGGCGGTCGAGGGTGTCGGCTTCGAACGCGAGCACCCACTCGTAGTCGGAGAAGCCGAAAGCCGACAGGGTCGAACCCTTGACGTCCGGGTACTGCGAGAAACCGTTGCGGCCGTGCTCAGCCATGATGCGGGAACGCTCTTCGGGGGCCTTCAGGTACCAGTCGTAGGAACGCACGAAGGGGTAGACCATCGCCCAGTCGCGGGGCGCGACGCAGCCGAAACAGGCGGGAATGTGGCGCTTGTTGAACTCGGCGGGGGTATGCAGGCCCATGCAGGACCACACCGGGTCCAGGAACTTGCCCAGCGCGGACGCGCGCAGGCGGTGGTAGGCGTCCTGCAGGACCTCGGGATCGTCGTCGAGCCACCAGACCATCAGGTCGGCCTCGGCGCGGAAGCCGGACACGTCGTAGAAGCCGCGGATTTCCGCGCCCGCGCCCTTCACGTAGTCCAGGGATTCGGCGACGATGCGGCCGCGCTCGCCGTCGTCGGCGGGCAGGGACTCGCCCAGCGCGAACACGGAGTAGAGGGCGTAGTGCGCCTTGTTGTTGACCTCGTCGAAGTCAATGTCGGTCGCGTCGCGCGGGTCGGTGACGCGAGCGCGGGCGGCGTGCGAGTGGGGCGTCGCCTCGGTGCCCGCGTGGCGGGCCTGGTGGCGCGCGGCGTGCTCACCGACGCGGTCGGGCACTCCTGCGGGATGTCCCGGGTTTTCCGGGTTCTGCTCGGGCGGCCGGGCGGCGTGGGGATGCGGGGTAGACATGGGGTCCTCCTGGGTTGGGGCTGGGTGACCGGCGGCTCGGGCGGGCGCGCCGGAAGAATGAGGGGCGGTGCCGGGGTGGGTGCTGGCACCAGCGGACGAGGCGTGCCCGGGGCGCGCCGGGGAGAGGCAGCAGTCGCTCGGGCAGACGGTGTGGAAGGGGCCGGTGCCCGTAACCGTCACGCGCGCGGGCCTCTCGCCTCGCGCCTGGGCGGCGCGCTCTTCGAGCACGTCGACCAGGGAGGACACAAAGGCCGGATCCGTCGCGACGGTGTCTGCACGCTCGTAGGGAATCCCCAGGCGCGCGGCGGTTTCCTTCGCCTCGGTGTCGAGGTCGTAGACGACCTCCATGTGGTCGCAGATGAACCCGATGGGGACGACCACGACGCCACTCGGCACCTTGCCATTCACGGCATCCAAGGCCGCGGCACCGCCCGCGATCTCCTCGAGGAAATCGTTTATATCGGGTTCGAGCCAGCGCGCCTGCGGGGGCCCCGATCGCGAGCAATACACGAGGTCGTAGCCCAGGTCCGCGCGCCCGAGGACGCGGCGCAGCTCCGGCATGATCGCGGCGATGAGGGCGTGATGCTGGGCGACGTAACTGATTTCGCTTGCGGGCGTCCCCGCCGGCGACGAGGCCCCGCTCCCCTGCCGCTCACCATGATCGCCCGAGGCAGCCACTGCCTCGTCAATCGAGGAGCGGAAGGGGAAGGGCGAGGATCCCGCCTCCATGCTCACGGGGATGGAGTGGGTGACGAAGACCAGACGGACCCCGGAGGTATCGACGCCGCGCGCCGCGAGGGCCTCCCACGCGCGCCGGACGGACGCGATCTGCGCGCTCGCCATGCCGGGGGTCGAGTAGTAGGGGCGGACCTTGTCCACGATGATGTCGGCGTCGGGATTGTCGGCGCTGTCCTCGGCGCCCAGCGCGATAGTCCCCCACTTCTCGCGCAGGGCCGCCGCGGCCTCGGCGAGGTCTTCGCGGTACTGGCGACACCCCGAGTACGAGGCGTAGGCGGAGGTGGGCAGGACGAGGATGCGCCGGGCACCGGCCCCCGCGAGCTCGTCGAGGCCTTCGGCGACGAAGGGGTGCCAGTTGCGGTTTCCCCACCCGACGGGGATGTCGTGCCCGCGGCGGGCGAGCTCCGCGGACAGGTCGGCGATCAGGCGCTGGTTGCAGGCGTTGATGGGCGAGACGCCGCCGAAGCGCTTGTAGTGCGCGGCGACCTGGAGCAGGCGCTCGTCGGGGATTCCACGACCACGCGTCGCGTTGCGCATGAACGGCAGGACGTCCTCCTGGCCGTTCGGGCCGCCGTAGGACACCAGCATGATCGCGTCGTAGGTTTCCATACTCGGCACTGTCGATCCTCCTTCGGGCCTCGCATGGACAGTGTAGGGCCGCTTCCCTCCCCCACGCAGCGACAGATTGTCAGGAAAACGCGGCAATTCGTGGGTTTCTCCCCTGCACGCAAGACCGCCTTGCATTCATAAGTTAACACTGTTAACCTTTCGTGCGACACAAAGTTAACAGCGTTAACAGATGGGAGAAAAACCGTGTCACATCCACACGCCCCAGCCCTGGAGGCTCGGGGGATCCGCAAGAGCTACGGGACTCACGAGGTCCTGCGAGGGGTCGACCTGCGCGTCGAACCCGGTCAGATCCTCGGGCTACTCGGACGAAACGGGGCCGGCAAGTCCACGCTCATCACGATCCTGTGCGGGCTGCGCCAAGCCGACTCCGGAACCGCCAGCATCTGCGGCCACCGCCCCTCCTCCGTCGAGGCCGCGCGCTTGATCGGCTACGCGCCCCAAGAGCTCGGCATCTACCCCGACCTGAGCGTCGCCCAGAACCTCGCGGCCTTCGGCGAACTGAACGGGCTCACTCGACGCGAGTCGGCCTCGCGCGCGAGCGAGGTGATGGACCTCCTCGGCCTCACAGAGAAACGCGGACAGCGTGCCTCGCACCTGTCGGGCGGGCAGCAGCGCAGGCTCCACGCGGGCATGGCGATCATGCACTGTCCGCGCCTGGTGTTCATGGACGAGCCGACCGTCGGCGCGGACGTGGAGGCGCGCAGCCAGATCCTGC
>NZ_CAUTSL010000097.1:0-3085 GCF_963540955.1 Actinomyces bouchesdurhonensis | reverse complement strand
CCACGTGAGGTTCGTGGCCTCGTCCAGCTCCGGCGACACGTAGGTCATCTCGCGTTCCATACCGAAGAAGAAGGGACCGGTGGGGGACGACGGCAGGCACTGGACGAACAGCGCATTACCGTCTGCGCTGGCGCGCACCTGCGCGGCGGACCAAGGGTCCGTCATGGCGTGGTCGGAGAATGACTCACCGGGGTTGATCGTGCGAGCAGAGTTTCCGTTGGTCGGACTCACCGTCAGGAGATGACCGTTAACGTCGCTCGAATAGGGCCGCTCGACGGTGGCTGTCGTCCACTGCGCGCCGCCCTGCGTCAAGAATGCTTCGACGTCTGCCACGCTCGGGAGAGCGCGGTCCGACGCAGGGAAACGGTCGAGCTCCCACCCGGCCCCGACAGTGCCCACGACCTCACCCGCGGTGTTGTAGGCGATGCTTTCCTTCTCGCTGGCGACGAGGACGCCGTCGCTCGCCAGAGTGACCCGGGAGACGCGCGGGCCGCTCGTGGAGGGTGCCTCTCCAAGAGTCGTCAGCTCCCCCGTTGCCGGGTTGATGAGCTGCGGGGCCTGGTGGGCCTCGTCGACGGGGACGACCACGGCAGCGCCGGCGCCGCTGCCGATGACGGCGCTCGCGGGAGCCGTCAGCCCCGAGTGGGCCAGGCCCGCGCGGCGCTGGGGCGAGGTCGTCGTGGACCACAGCCTCGCCCACGCGCCAGAGTCGCGCGACCACCCGGAGCACGAGCTGAAAGTGTCGCAGGTGACGAGGACGCCGCCTGCCACCCCCATCGGCAGGTCGGAACCCCAGGGCGCCTGCGTCTGGGCACCGGTCGAGCGATCAACGATGATGTCACTGAGCAGAATCTCATTCGGAGTCGAGACGGAGGACGGGAACGCCTCGGCGCGAATCCGGGACAGCTGGGGTCCGGTCGTACTCCACTGGGCGACCGGCTCACTGCCCGACACGTCGTAGGCGGCCACCGTGACCGCTGTCGGACTCCCGCTGCCGTAGGTGAGCACGTACAGGGTCTGGCCCTCGGTGATCAGCTGCGCGGGCAGGAGAGTGTCGCTGGTGGGCAGGACCCACGCTGTCGAGATGCCCGAGGCCCACGCGCTGGAGAGCTCGTTCGTGTTGGTGGCGCTCCCCCGGTAGCCGGTCGCGTCCGGACTCGTTTCCTGCTCCGAGCCGGTGATGTGCGGAGGCGGGGTCGCCGCCGGGCCGGGGAGCTGGTGGGCGCTCGTGCTCAGCGAGGGCGCGAGGAAGGCACCGAGGCTCACGACAAGCGCGACACCCGCCAGGAAGAGGCGCGTCGGTCGCGTGGGCGTGGTCCTCGTGGAGGTCCCGTACAGGGGGGCGTTGGTACTCATGGGCGTGTCATTTCTGTCGTCGCTCGGGCGGGCGTTCGCGGGCAGGTGCTCGGGGGTTGGGTCATCACGAGGCCTTCGGGGTGAAAGCCACGATGCCGTCGATCGTCACGCCAATGGCCAGGTCGTCGAAGGCCCACGATAAGTCTTTCGCGTCGTGGAACTCCGCCGACCCATGTCCCACCCCGCTCGCCGTGTCGAAGAAGAACCGGTTGCCCGTCGTATTGGGTTCGACGGACTCGACGTACACGACCGACATGTCGGCGCTGGCGCGGACCTCTTCGGGCCAAAAGTTACTGGAGTGGTGTTGGTCGTTGTTGGCGGGATCAAGAACGAATGCCGGGCTTCCGTCGCTCGGCGTCACCGTGAGGGCTACGGCCCCCGTCTGGGCAGTGACCACCGCATTCGACCACGCGGGCAGTCCTCCGACCAGGAAATCGGTGAGTTCTGATGTGGAGGGCACGCGCCCATCGCGCGTCGGTCTTCTCAGCGACTTCTCATAGGGATGAGTGCCCGTGATGAAGCCGTCGGCGTCGTAGGTGACGAACACATCGTCGTTGAAAGCCACGAGCCCATCGCTGGCGAGCATGATGCTGACAACGTTGTTTGTTCTATCCTCGAAGGGACTCACAGAAGCAGCGTCCGTGGCCTGTCCGGTTCGCGGATCGAGGAGCTGCGCCAGGTGCGTCGGCGAATCCACCCGCAGGACAACCGACTGGTGTTCTCCGGCACCGATCACGGGAGTATCGGGGTACGTGAGCGTGGCCGACGTGGACAGGCCACCCCGTTGGCTGGCCGTGGTCGTCACCCACCGGCGCGCCCACGAGGAGGATTCCAGCACCCAACCCGAGCACGCCTGTTTGCCATCGCACGCCACGACGACGCCGTCAACGGCCGCGAGCGCCTCCGACCCCTCCCACGGAGCCAGGGACTGGGCGCCTGTCGCCTTGTCGATGACGATGGAACCGACGATGAACTGATCGGCCAGCGAGACGAAAGCCGGACGCCCGAATGACTCGGGAGTGGGGCCCGTCGTGCGCCACAGCTCGCGCGGCTGCGCGGACGAAATGTCGAAGGCCGCGACCGTGGCCCGGTGGGTAGCATAGTCGGGGTCCTCGAAGAGGGCGTACAGGGTGGTGCCCTCAACGGTCGTGATCGCGCGGGGGCCGTACTGTGTGGAAGGGAAGGAGATTCTCCACGCCGTCTCGACGCCCGAGGCCCAGGCGGGGGAGATCACTCCCGTGCTCGTCGCGGACCCCGAGTAGCCGACGGTAGGAGCGGAGGTGAATGAATGCTGATCGTCTTGACCCCCCAGGGTCTGCGTCAGCAGACGGATGCCGACGACGGCGATGACGACGATGACGACGAGGACGCACAAGAGAACCGCGAGGAAGACCGGCCTCCCGCGTTTCTTCACGTGGGGCTGCACGCTGGCGGGTCGGGGGATTGGGGGCGCCCTGCTCGGTGGCACCCACCCCTCAGCGCGCGCGGGAGTGTTCGTGCCCGGATGATCGTCTTTGCCCATGAGTCGTTTGTATCACAGGGCAGCGCCGAGGAGCCAACGGTCCCTCGCACGCCCGGCAGACGCGCGGCGCGCTCGCGGCTAGCTCTCGGCACGCACCATGAGGACGCTCGCCAGCGCGGCCACGCCCTCGCCTCGGCCCGTGAAGCCCAGGCGATCCGACGTCGTCGCCGACACGGTGACCGTGCCTCCCGCGATCTCGCTCATGAC
>NZ_CAUTSL010000096.1:0-3592 GCF_963540955.1 Actinomyces bouchesdurhonensis | reverse complement strand
GGACCCAACGGCGCCTGACCTGGCGTGCCGCTCGCACGCGAACCGCTGAACATGCGCGTTAACCCCGTAACACGCACGTCAACCCCTAGATATGCGCCTGGGCGCCGCCCACGCGCATACCATCGGACCCACGCGCCAAGTATCGGGCCCACGCTCGAAGTGTCGGGCCCACGCTCGAAGTGTCGGGCCCACGCTCGAAGTGTCGGGCCCACGCTCGAAGTGTCGGGCCCGCGTGCGAAGTGTCGGGCCCGCGTGCGTGCCATCGGGCCCACGTGCGTGCAAGCGCACATCCTCGAAGCAGTTTCGCATGCAATTCGATTGGGTGAACTTTCAACAGCATCCGCAAACGTTGCAATTCCAACGATATGGAAACGCGGTGCGACACAGTGTCGGGGGAATTGCATGCGACATTTATGGATAACTCGCCCAGTGGGAGTCATGCACTACCACTCATAGCACCGCCGGTAGCGCAGCCGGTAGCGCAGCCACTGGCGCAGCCAGCGGCGCGCCAGCGGCCTGGCACGGTGGCCTGGCACGGTAGATACCGTCGCCGCAAACAACCTGCCCGCCCACCATGACGGATCAAGGGACCACGCACAGACTCGCAATGAAACAACCACCTCAAACACCGACTTTCCCGCACTAACGCACCAGCACACCGAAAAGTCACCACACAACCAACACGCTTTGCCCCTTAACCTCAGGAAGGCCGCCCCTCGGGGCGGCCTTCTCACGGTAATGGCCCGTCGAGTCAGGAACCCGACATCGGGCGGCATTTCGTCGGCTGCTCGATAGGGTCGGTTGACTTCAGGACACGCTGAACATCCTCCGCGCTCATTGCGTCGTCGTAGAAGGTCCCCAACTCGACCTTCACGTCCGCCCCCGTCGCGTCACTGAGGCGCACGTGGGCGCCCGGAAAGAAGCGAGCCACCGAGTAGGCGTTGTCGACACCCTGCGGTCCCGCGGTGATGCGAACTTTACCCGTATACTCTGCGTCAGCGTTTTCCGGATCCTGCGTTTGGAAGCCCGCGGTCGTGAGCATGTCCGTGGCCTTTGACGCCAGTCCCTGATGTTGAGTCGTGTTGACGACAGTGACGGACACCGTCGAGGGGGCCACTGGCTTCGAATTCGCCGTCGGGCAGGGAATGTCGCCCGTTTCGGCATACTCGATCTTGACAGAGAAATCGTTGCCGAAGGGAACCGGCACGATCCCCGTGAACACGAGGACCGCTAACACCACGACGGTGATTAGCGACACGCCGACGATGGCGAACGTCGTGTTCTGACGCTGCTGACGCTCACGCAGGAAGCGCTGACGTGGAGTAAGGACAGTGCGGGACTCGTTCGGTGTACTCACGGTCTCAACACTATCGAATAGGGGCACATAGAGGCCAGATAACGCCCCGTCTGGAGCATTACATCTTGCCCACAGCCACCCCGCGATACGTCGAGAAACCTCGCCACGAAGCCTGGGCCGAGTTCGCGTTACAGGCCTCCACGCGGGAAAACCACTCGGTCACAACCGTCAGCGCGGTAGCACCCCAGCCTCGTAAAGCGTTGACACAGTGGTGGGCCCCGAGGAACCCCTCGGAGCCCACCACGACGGGCACGTCAGTCTACTTGTTCCACTGGAAGTCCCTGGGATTGATCTCACCGGTCGTGCCGGTCATCCAGCCCGCGCGGGCCAGGGCGAAGGAGTTGCCGGTCCTCGTGTTCCAGCAAGTTACGCCGTCCTCGGTTGAGCGACACGCGTAGTCGCCGTTCGTGGCCGCCGTCGTATAGTCGAGCTTAGGGCCACCCGTGGGCATGCTGCTCGCGCAGGACTGCGACGCGTCGGTCTTCGATACCGTCAGCGTCCCCACCTTGGTGTCCGAGCATGCGGGGTAGCCCTCATCCTCCCAATTGGATTCAGCGATACCGCAGGTGACACCGTCGACCGTGAAGGAGCACTTGATGTTGCCGGAGGGCGCCATAAAATTGTCCATCTTGGTCGCTCCGGGGGGAGCGGGGTACTTCACGGGGTCATTCGTGCTGGCACTCGCAGAGGGCCTCGGCGAGGACGCGGACCTGGACGGCGCCGGAGAGGAACCGTTATGAGGCCCGTCATATCCGCGCGTGAAAACGAAGATGACAACGCCGAGAAGGACCACGGCAATGAGCGCGAGAACACCGAGCACAATTCCCATGACCGGGAGGGAGCGACCTTCGCGCGTCGGCGACTGGGGAACCGAACCCGGCTGCACCGTGGGCTGCACCTGGTAGGAGGCACCCGCACCAGGGTATGCCTGCGGCATAACCTGCGTGCGCGTAGCACTACTCGACGACCCAGGATAAGAAGAGCCGACAGACGTGGCGGGGTACACAGCTGTCGCTTCAGGATCCTGAGCAGACTTGTCGCCCATGATCGACTGGCGCTGCACCTGAGCGACGACCTGTTCGCGCGCGCCCACCTTCGGTACCGCCGCGTTAGAGCCGACGACAGCAGAATAAGGGGTTGTCCGTTCGACCTGCGAATAGGAGTTCACGCCGCCCTGTCCCAGGACGTACATGCCGGACTCGGAGGTGCGGATCGAGGAACCAGCGACCGCGCCGGACACATCGCCGTGCATGACAAGATAGCCGTTGGAATCGATATACCCGTCATAGTCGTCACGCGCCTCGAGGGCGGCGTTAATCGCCGGGTCATTGAACTGATGCAGCCAATCAAGCAGGCCGCGATAGGCGTGTGGGTGTGCCGCAACAATCGGGCGCACCTCGGGGTAGCGGAACGCCAGTTGACGCAGCGCTTCAGCGTCGGTCGACGGGTCCTGGGCTGCTGCCGCAGGATTGTCGAAATGCAGCTCTTCTGCCATCGATGCTCCAGACTTCATTGGTCACGCGGTTGTTACACAATACCGCGATCACACGTCACACGTGAAACCTTCTCGTATCTTCTTCCCACCATGCGGCGCTGTCACTTGACAAAAGCACTATGACGCGCCACGAAAGACGAAACTGTCAAAATTAAGCGTCTCAATGTCTGTCGCGAGCGCCTTCACCTGGTCGTCCCAACCCGCTCGTGACGCTTCAAAACCTTCCGGCGTACCAAATTCACGCGCCTGTTGAAGAGCGAAAGACCGAACACCCATCTCACGGGCGATCGTCGCCACCTCAAGCCCATCACCCGGCCCGTCCGGGTAGACGGTCAAGCGCACCTCATGGTCCACCTCCGGGTGAGCCAGCACGATACCCAGAGATTCCCACGCCCGCGCACCGGCCCCCACACGCCCGGCCACGGCCTCGTAATGCTCACGCGTGGCCTTAATGTCAATACCAACCCAATCAACGAGGCCGGCGCCAAGCAAATCCGCGAGGCGTCCCGGGTAGGGGCCTGCCGTGTGCAGGCCAACACCGAAGCCAAGCTCACGCACGCGCACCATCGCTGCGCCGAGCGCGATCTGACGGGTTGCCTCACCGCCGGAGAACACAACCCCGTCGAGCAGACCACGCCTGCGCGCCAACAGGTCCTCCAGCGCGCTCCACGCGACCACGCCCGGGATGCGCGGGTCGATGATCGCGCTGTTGTGGCAGTACGGGCACGCCCACGGGCACC
>NZ_CAUTSL010000095.1:0-3643 GCF_963540955.1 Actinomyces bouchesdurhonensis | reverse complement strand
TCCTTGTCCTCGAAACGAGGCAGGGACTCGTCGTGCAGGGACGTGACGATGAAGATGTCGTAGCCGAGAAGCCTCAGCTGCTCGCTCAGGCGGTCCTGGTAGCGTTCGATTCCGCCCAGGTAGGGCAGGAAGAACTCCATGAAGATCCCGACCTTGGTGGGGCGATGAGAGCGGTCAGCCATTGACGGACTCCGTTTCGGTGGGCGCGTTGCGGACGGGAATGAGCATGAATGCGACGAAGAGCGTCGCGAGCAGGGCCATGGTTGAAGCATAGGCTAAGGAGGCTCCCATCATGGCGAAGGAGCAGACGAGTGGCGTGGCCGCCAGGTAGGCTGCCCCACCGGCGATGACGAATGCGATGAGGACCGCGCGTAGGCGGCGCATGGTTGCCAGCGCGTAGTAGAGGATGACGCCGGCCGCGTTGAGGGCGCCACCGAGGACGAGCACCATCAGTTCGGGCACGTAGTCGGACACGTCCGTGCCAAACACGAGGGTCAGGAGTGGAGCGCCGATGACGTAGGTGACGAGCGCGACGAGGATGAAGGCGAGCGCGGTCGTCATCAGGCCGCGGCGGATGATCGCGAAGAACTCGTTGTGTTTGCCTTCGGTCCAGCGCAGTGCCATGCGGGTGAGGAGCGGGCGGAAGACGAACAGGGACAGCATGTTGATGGCGACCGCCGGCATGTAGATGATCGCGAAGACGCCGAGGTCTTCGTCGCCGAGGGTCGCGTGGATTGCGAAGCGCGGAGCGTTGGCCAGGTACTGGTTGAGGAACGCGGCGATGAACAGGGGCAGGCATTCCCACAGGATTCCGCCGATGCCTCGTAGATTGAATGAGGGTAGCAGGGGGAACAGGCCGCGCGCGGGGATCCCGTAGGCAACGACGAGCACGAGGCAGGTGACCGCGAAGGTGACGAGCGTGGACAGGCGCAGGTCCTGGGTGACCCAGTACAGGCCCGACCACAGGAACGTTGTCGTGAAGATGCGCGCGAAACAGGCTTTGCCGGCGATGTCGAGGCGCCCGGAGCGCTGAAACTCCGAATAGTACACGTCCTCGAAGGCGTCGAAGATGCGCAGCAGCGCCATCGCCGCGATGACGGTGAACGCGGGGTAGGGGTCCTTCGTCGAGGAGTTCCACGAGTGGATGAGGATCAGGCACACCATGACCAGGCAGGTGAGGATGCGCGTCGACAGGTAGGTCCCGAAGTCGAAGCGGCGACGCACGTCGGTGACGTGGAAGGTACGCACCTCGTACAGGCCCACCGTCTGGTACTGCTGGCCGATCGCCAGGGCCAGAGTGAAGAGGCCGTATTGGGCGCGCGCGAAAGAATCCGTGGTGCCCGAGCGCATGATCGCCACGCCCATGATGACCACGGCGAGGCTCGACATGAGGGAGGCGGCCGTGTTCCACAGGTAGTCGCGCCCGAGCTGGCCGCGCGATTCGAGGGCTTCCTCGGTGGTTTCGACGGCTCCGCCGGGGTCCGAGGCCTCGGGTAGGGACGAGGCCGTGGTGTCCTTCTCGCTCACGCGTCGGCTCCGTCCTGCGAGGAGGGGCCCGGGTCATGGGGGCCAAACACGATATGGAATGGCTCGTGGGTGACCCGATCCTGCGGATCGGGAATACACATGTAGTCCCCGTAGCCGCGCGTCAGCACGACGTCATAGGCGGCGGGGATGCGCACGGTGATGTCGTCGAAAGGCACGGAGCGGGCGGGGAAGAGCTCGCCCTCCGAGGCGCTCCAGCGGCGCGGGTCGCGCGTGGAGAAGTCGCCGTAGAGCGTCGTGCCGTCGGGCGCCATCTGCGGGTTCTCGCGACCCTTCAGGGCGGATCGCAGCCAGCGGCGGTACAGGGTGGCCTCGTTCACGCGCAGCGCCCGCATCCCCCAGTGCGCGCACGCCATGGCAGCCGAGGCCAGCTGGCGTGCCGGCGTGGGCAGTCCGGTCGGCGGGTTGGGGATCGAGCGCAGGAACATGAGGCGCGCCCACAGCCACGTGCCGCGCGACTGGGAGCGGAAGCGCGCCGGATCGTCCGCGATCTGGTCCAGGACGAACAGGTCCACGCCGATCGGCATACGGAAAGAGCGGTCCTTCGCGACTTTCGAGACGAACTCGGAGCCCTTCAGGCCGAGCACGCCGAAGCTGATTGGATAGTTCGGGTGCGTGGCGGGCGAGGCAATGAAGAACTCTTCTCCGAGGAGGGCGGGGGCCTCGGCAATGAAACGCTCGTAGTCCGCGCGCGGCATGCACACGTCCCCGTCGTCGTCCCACGGGATGAAGCCATGGTGACGCACCGCGCCGATCGCCGTGCCGCCGTAGGCGACGTAGCGCACGCCCAGGAGGGTGCACACGCGGTCGATTTCAGCCAGGCACCGCTTGGTGACGCGCTGAATGGCTGCCAGGGTTGCGGGATCTGCCTCGCTCATGTCTCTCCGATCGCTCGATGGGGCCCGGGGCCTACAGGGAGTCGGCGTAGGGGCCGAAGTCGATGACTGCGGCCTCGTGGTTGTAGCGCTGCTCCGGGGGCGGCAGCTGCATGTAGTCGCCGTAGCCGCGGCGCAGCAGCGCGTCGTACTGGTTCTGAATCATGACCGTGATGTCTTCGAAGGGGACGTCGCGCGTGGGGAAAAATTCCTCCTCGCGCACGATCCAGTTCTGCGGGTCGCGCATCGTGAAGTCCGCGTAGACGCCCGTGCCGGTCCCCTCGTAGCGGCGCACCGCTTTCTCCCAGCGCTCCTGCAGGCTGCGAGGCGTCGCACGCGCGGCCTTCAGGCCCAGGTGCGCCACCGTCGTCGCGGAGAAAATCAGTGCCTTCTTCCACGCGGGGGTGTTGATCAGGTGGGGCCGAGGCGTCCCCTGCAGGAACAGGAGGCGACCCCACCACCAGGACTGGCGGGACATCTGGCGGAAGGCTTTCTCGTCTGCTGGGATCTCATCCAGGGGCAGGATGTCCAGGAAGAAGGGCATGCGGTACGCCGAATCCTTATCCGCCTCGGGGATCAGGAGCGTGCCCGGCATGACCATCTTCGTGAACATGAAGGGGAAGTCTTCGCGCGTGCGCGTGTTGTCCAGGCGGAAGCGCTCGTCGAGGAGGGCGGGTGCCTCCGCCAGGAAGCGCTCGTAGTCGGCGCGCGTCATCATCACGTCGATGTCGTCATCCCAGGGGATGAAGCCGCCGTGGCGGATCGCGCCGATCGCGGTGCCGCCGTAGATCGCATAGGACACTCCGATGCGTCGGCACACCCGGTCGAGCTCGGCCAGGATCAGCGTCAGGAGCTTTTGGACCTTGCGCAGGTCGGCGTCGGGCGTCGTCATCAGTCCTCCGAATATGGCAGAGCGGGTGGGCGCGTGCGCGCCCACCCGCCATTGTCTCATGCCTGGGAGCTCGTGACCTTCTCCGTGCGCTTGGGAAGCAGGTCACCCCAGTTGGAGGTGGCCGCCAGGACCGTGCCCACCAGGATCACGACGCAGCAGATGACCTGCGTGAGCGTCGGAATCGTGTGCGGGGGGAACGCCAAGGCGAAGATGATCGCCCATGCCGAGTAGGAGATGTTCAGTGCCATGCCGCGCGAGGCGCCGATCGCCGACAGTGCCTTGTAGTAGAAGAGGTACGAGGCCGTGCCCGCCAGGCCGGCCAGGGCCACCA
>NZ_CAUTSL010000094.1:0-3643 GCF_963540955.1 Actinomyces bouchesdurhonensis | reverse complement strand
TTGACTTCACCGTTGAGGTTGAGCGCTCGCTGCGCGTCCTCGACGGCGCTGTCGCTGTGTTCGACGGCAAGGAGGGCGTGGAGCCCCAGTCCGAGACCGTGTGGCGTCAGGCCGATAAGTACGACGTCCCGCGTATCTGCTTCATCAACAAGATGGATAAGATGGGCGCCGATTTCTACTTCTCGGTTGGCACCATCAAGGAACGCCTCCACGCGACCCCCATCGTCATGCAGCTGCCCATGGGCGCCGAGAGCGATTTCGTCGGCAACATTGACCTGCTGACCATGGAGGCCCTGACCTACCCGGCCAAGGACGACAAGGGCAACGACACGCTCGGCTCCCTCGTCGTGCGAGGCCCCATTCCGGAGGAGTACCAGGAGCAGGCCGAGGAGTACCGCGAGGCGCTCGTCGAAGCCGCTGCTGAGGGCTCCGACGAACTCACCGAAGCCTACCTGGAGAACGGCGACCTGACGCTCGAGCAGATCAAGGAAGGCATTCGCCTCCTGACCATCAACTCGCGCGCGTTCCCCGTCTACTGCGGTACCGCCCTGCGTAACATGGGCGTGCAGCCCGTCCTCGACGCCGTCGTGGACTTCCTGCCCTCCCCGCTCGACATCGGCGACGTTCGTGGCTTCCTCCCCGGGTCTGAAACCGAAGAAGAGACCGAGGTCCGCCACCCCGACGAGAAGGAACCCTTCTCCGCTCTGGCCTTCAAGATCGCCGCGCACCCCTTCTACGGCAAGCTCACCTTCATCCGCGTGTACTCCGGTAAGGTCGAGTCCGGCTCTCAAGTCCTCAACTCGACCAAGGGCAAGAAGGAACGCATCGGTAAGATCTTCCAGATGCACTCCAACAAGGAGAACCCCGTCGACGTGGCGCACGCTGGCCACATCTACGCGGTCATCGGCCTGAAGGACACGACCACGGGCGACACGCTTGCCGCAATCGACAAGCCGATCGTCCTCGAGTCGATGACGTTCCCCGCCCCCGTTATCCAGGTCGCCGTCGAGCCCAAGTCGAAGGCCGACCAGGAGAAGATGGGCGTCGCCATCCAGAAGCTGGCGGAAGAGGACCCGACGTTCACCGTCGAGCTCGACGCCGAGACCGGCCAGACCATCATCGGTGGTATGGGTGAGCTCCACCTCGACATCATCGTCGACCGTATGCGTCGCGAGTTCAAGGTCGAGGCCAACGTGGGTAACCCGATGGTTGCCTACCGCGAGACCATCCGCAAGAAGGTCGAGAAGTACGAGTACACGCACAAGAAGCAGACCGGTGGTTCCGGTCAGTTCGCGCGTGTCATTATCGCCCTTGAACCCCTTCCGGCCGACTCCGAGGAAGAGTACATGTTTGAGGACAAGGTCACCGGTGGCCGCGTCCCGCGCGAGTACATTCCCTCTGTCGACGCGGGTATCAAAGACGCCATGCAGTCCGGCGTTCTCGCCGGCTATCCGATGGTTGACATCAAGGCCACGCTGCTTGACGGCGCCTACCACGAGGTTGACTCCTCCGAAATGGCGTTCAAGGTTGCTGGTTCGATGGCGCTGAAGGAAGCCGCGAAGAAAGCGAACCCCGTCCTCCTCGAGCCCATCATGGCCGTCGAGGTGCGTACTCCCGAGGAGTACATGGGCGACGTCATCGGCGACCTTAATTCCCGTCGTGGCCAGATCTCTTCGATGGACGAGCAGCACGGCGTTCGCGTCGTCAAGGCTCAGGTGCCGCTGTCCGAGATGTTCGGATACGTGGGCGACCTGCGTTCCAAGACGCAGGGCCGCGCTGTCTACTCCATGGAGTTCGATAGCTACGCCGAAGTTCCGCGCGCCGTCGCGGATGAAATCGTCGGCAAGTCTCGGGGCAACTGAGTCCCACCGGGGGTTCGCCCGGGCAGGGGAAACCTGCCCCTGCGAGCCGCCTCACACACAAGTAAACCCAGTAGGTCTCTAGCCCCAGGGGTGTTAAGCTGACACCTAGCCGTAGGCTGAGAATATCTACCCGAGTCCAGGAGGACACAAGTGGCGAAGGCCAAGTTTGAGCGCACCAAGCCGCACGTCAACATCGGCACGATTGGTCACGTTGACCACGGCAAGACGACGCTGACGGCAGCTATCACGAAGGTGCTGCACGACAAGTACCCCGATCTGAACGAATACACCCCCTTCGATCAGGTCGACAACGCTCCCGAGGAGCGCGATCGTGGTATCACGATCAACGTCTCCCACGTCGAGTACCAGACCGAGGCGCGTCACTACGCGCACGTTGACGCTCCCGGCCACGCCGACTACGTCAAGAACATGATCACCGGCGCGGCCCAGATGGACGGCGCGATCCTCGTGGTCGCAGCCACCGACGGCCCCATGGCCCAGACCCGCGAGCACGTCCTGCTCGCCCGTCAGGTCGGCGTCCCCACCATCCTCATCGCCCTCAACAAGTCCGACATGGTCGACGATGAGGAAATGATGGAACTGGTCGAGGAGGAGTGCCGCGACCTGCTCGAGTCCCAGGACTTCGACCGCGACGCCCCGATCATCCAGGTCTCCGCTCTGAAGGCCCTCGAGGGCGACCCGGAGTGGGTTGCCAAGGTCGAGGAGCTCATGGACGCGGTGGATTCCTACATCCCCACCCCCGAGCGTGACATGGACAAGCCCTTCCTCATGCCGATCGAGGACGTCTTCACGATCACCGGTCGTGGCACGGTCGTTACCGGTCGTGTTGAGCGTGGCAAGCTGCCCATCAACTCTGAGGTCGAGATCCTCGGTATCCGTGAGCCCCAGAAGACCACGGTCACCGGCATTGAGATGTTCCACAAGTCCATGGACGAGGCCTGGGCTGGCGAGAACTGTGGTCTGCTCCTCCGCGGCACCAAGCGCGACGAGGTCGAGCGCGGCCAGGTTGTGGCCGTCCCCGGCTCCATCACGCCCCACACCGAGTTCGAGGGCCAGGTCTACATCCTCAAGAAGGAAGAGGGCGGCCGTCACAACCCCTTCTTCTCGAACTACCGTCCGCAGTTCTACTTCCGTACCACGGACGTGACCGGCGTCATCACCCTCCCCGAGGGCACCGACATGGTTATGCCTGGCGACACCACCGAAATCTCCGTTGAGCTGATCCAGCCCATCGCCATGGAGCCCGGCCTCGGCTTCGCTATCCGTGAGGGTGGCCGCACCGTTGGTTCCGGTCGCGTCACCAAGATCATTAAGTGAATCACTCTCTGAGGTCTACTCAGATTTGATTCGCTGCTGATCCAGCGGCACTGAGGGCCCCGCCTCTTCCAAGAGGCGGGGCTTCTCGCTGTTTTCTGCGCTGCGAGTCGATGGATCATCCGAGCCTCGTGGATGTTGCTCCCCGTCAGTCCGCTTTTGCGGCAACTCGAAAGAGAGGGCTACGGCCGAACCGTGATTCTTCGTTTTTGCGCGCAGCGGCGTCGGCCTCGTCGGAGCTTTGTGACCGATCCCCTGTTGCGACACGCCCGAGTGCGGGGTACGGTAGTTCCTTGGTGACGGTCGACCTGCCATTTGCGGTTCGACCAGCGCCGACGCCACTCTGTCGGTGGTTTCACATGCGAGAACGCTCCCTTGGGATTGTGCTTGCGGGTGGAACTCTGACAGAATGGCACGGTTGCCCCAGCGTATCTGGGGTGGCCCAT
>NZ_CAUTSL010000093.1:0-3974 GCF_963540955.1 Actinomyces bouchesdurhonensis | reverse complement strand
CAATCCTCCCTAACGGGTTGAATGCTCCCGATCAGGTGGAACCCTCCCAATGGAGCTAACCCCCATCGGCGGCGCGCCAGCGCCGCCGACACCGCCCCCGACGACATCTCGCCACCGGCGCCTCCACCGACGACGCACGGGATTGGGCCGCGACCAACAAGTTTTGTCCTATAACCGCCTTCCTGTATGCGCGCGGAGTGGCCTGCTTCCGCCGCGCCGACCAGGGTAGCGCGTCCCGGCCTCGTCGAGGGTGCCTCAGTAGGAGGACAGCGGCCCGGCGGTGCCCCGGCCTCGTATATTCTCCAGCAGAGCGTGACCGTTAGAGCCGTACCAGACGGGGACGGACTCGGGGACCGTCCACAGCGCGTCGGGGACCATCGCCTCGAAGGAACCGTGGGCCATGAACTGTTCGATCTCGGAGAGGGAACGAATCGCGATACCCGCGACCGCCTGGGGGTATTCGCGCGCGAACTCGGCGTAAATCTCGGGATCGCGTTGGCCGTCGTCGCCGACGAGGAGCCACCGCACGTGCGGGAACATGCGCGCCAGGCGGCGCAGTTCGCGGCGCTTGTGCTCGGGGCCCGAGCGGAACCACCCGGTGTTTGACGGGCCGAAATCCGTCATGAGGAAGCCGCCCGCCGGGTAGCCGGAGCGCTCCAGGAACGAGCGGACCGTGGGCACCACGTTCCACGCGCCGGTCGACAGGTACATGATGGGGGAGTGCGTACCTTCCGGCACCCCCTCCGACGTCGCCGACGAGGTCGTGAGCGTCGTCAGCAGTTTCGCCATGCCCGGGACGGCCTCGCGCGAGGAGACCCGATCCAGGAAGGCGTGCCGCGCGGCCGACATCAGGCGCGGCAGCATGGAGACC
This sequence comes from Actinomyces bouchesdurhonensis, assembly GCF_963540955.1. Lineage (NCBI taxonomy): Bacteria > Bacillati > Actinomycetota > Actinomycetes > Actinomycetales > Actinomycetaceae > Actinomyces > Actinomyces bouchesdurhonensis. The sequence continues at coordinate 3,103 of NZ_CAUTSL010000093.1, read as the reverse complement.
ATGACGGTGTCGTCGATGTCGGAGACGACGCCGAAGTGCTCGTCGTCGGAGACGATGCGCACGCGCACGCAGGCCGGGCGTCCGGCGCGAATGCGGCCCTTGCGGGGGCGCTCGTACATCGCCGAGGCCGGGGCCGGCAGGGGGGTCGCGTTGCGTAGCGTGGCGGCGAGCTTGGAGGCCGTGTCTTCGGAGAGGCCGAGGGCGCGCACGTCGCCCGCGTGCAGGACTTGGATGGTGGCGTCGTGCCAGCCGGGTTCGAGGCCGTGGCCGAGGACCGTCATGTCGACGAAGCCGCCGCGGTCCGCGAAGGCGAGCCTGCGGGCGTTGCCGACGGTGACGAGGACGGGCTGGCGGGGGACCTGCGCGTTGAAGAACTGGCGCCATCCGCGGCGGTTTTGTAGCCACGTGCGGGAGTCGTCGCCGCGGGCCATGAGGACGCGACCGAGGATGCGGGCGCTGCGCTGGGAGCCGATGCCGCCGAAGCCGACGACGCCGGGGTAGTACCAGCCTTTCGACATGGCCGCGACCAGCAGGGTCGACGCGAATTCGCCCGCGCCGGCGGTCAGTGCCAGGGCGAGTGAGGGGGACTCGTCGTCGATGAGAGGGGGGCGAAGCAACATCAGGGTAATCATAGGGCCAACCCACCGGGGAAGCGCAAGCTCCGGAGCGACCGAGCCGCAGGCGCCCTGTGGTAGTCTGACCGCACAGTCAAAACGAGTGCCGCGAGTCGGTTGCGCGCCTGTCCACTGAGGTGTGGGCCTCTTCGTCGAGAGAGCATCAAGGAGAAACAGTGACACAGGAACAGCTCTGGGGTGGGGCACTCGCGCGGCGGTCGAGGGTCATACGGTGGCTGGTGTTGCTCGTGCTCCTGCTGGTGATCGGCGTAGGGGTGTGTAGCTGGTATCGGGAGCATGTCGTGTGGGGACGAATCACGCCCGAGCAGGCGGCGCGAGCCTACGTGCAGATGATCGTCAACGGCGACTGTGAGACGTGGGATGAACTGAACCCGCCGGAGCCAGGCTGGTGCTACAACGCCAGGTGCTCGATGACGCTCACTGAGGTGTCTGCGCAACGCGAGCAGGCTCCCCAGCTTATCGATCTGAGTGTTCGCCCCACCTACTCCACCAAGATGTACGTGGCTGACATGCGCCTCGACGTTGGCGGCGAGGAACGCTCCTACTCGATGACCCTCACACGCGGGGAAACCGGATCGGACCTCACCGGATGGTGGAAGGTCAAGCAAGCCCCCGAGGACATGACAGCAGTCTCTGCTGACCAGGCCATCTTGTCTGTCACTCACATCGATGGTCGCGCCTACACCCAGCCTGAGGAGTCGAAGACCCGCGAATGGCCGATGAATTGGCAACTGGCCACCACGACGAGTTTCCCGGGCGTCTACGACCTTAGCTGGACGAAGATGAGTGACCACGGTCGCGCGATGGTGCTGCGAGAAGACACCGGCCAATGGCAGGAAGCGGACGACGGGCACGTCACGATTACTAGCTCGGGGCGCTATCACATCGCCGTTGTGCCGACCGCCCAGGATTTTGAGGAGGTCCGTGCGCTCGCCGAGCAGGAGACACGCGAGTGCCTGAGCGGGCAATGGTCGGACATATGCAACGCGAAGGTCAACGGCGCCGGAGATGACGGCATCACTATCGAGGTCAGCCTGGACCAGGAACGCAACCCCGAGACCTCAATCTTCGGTGTGCGCATGGGGGGCGTTACCGTGACACTACCGAGCGGGTCACAGGAAAACGAGCGCTTCGGGTGGCGTTACGTCGTTGACGACCAGGGGCAGACGCGCGTGGAGTTCTCCTAAAGGAAAGCAGCTCGACGAGGCCGGGGGCTTCGGTCGCCACGCGCGGCCCCCCGACCCCCGCTCAGTCGAGGGGGAGTTCAGGCTTGGGCGCGGCGGTGTTCTTGCGTAGCGCGGGCAAGCCGATGAGCATGAGGACGACCATCGCCCAGCCGGAGCCCGACATGGTGAAGAGTCCGCCGCGCGCGCCGATTGCGTCGATTGCTGGCCCGGCGATCGCCGTGCCCAGCGAGGTCCCCAGGTTGATCGAGGTCGACATCCAGGTCAGGCCCTCTGTCAGCTTCGCGGCAGACACGGACTGTTGAATAATGACGTTAACGTTCGTCATCGTCGGGGCGCAGGTCAGGCCCGTGACAAGGATGACGGCGGCCATCGTCCAGATGTTGAAGGCGACGGGGAACAGGCTCATGCCGATCGCCATCGCGATGACGCCGATCGCGAAGAGCTGCCAGGTGGGGCGTCTCCACGTGCGTGCCCCGTAGACGAGCGCGGCGGACAGTGAACCGATCGAGAAGAGCGCCAGGAGGATACCGCCGAGCGCGGGGGTGCCCAGCTCCTCGGTGAAGCTGACCATCGAGACCTCCATCGAGCCAAAGGTCATGCCCATGCCGATGTAGGTGGCAGCCATGACGAGGACGACGGGCTTGCGGATGACGGACTCGCGCGGGGCATGCGGGTCGTAGGGGATCGTCGCTGGCTCGGAGGAGCGCCGCGACAAGAAGAGTATGCCGCCCACGGCCAAGCTCACGATGGAAATGGCCAGACCGATGGCCGGATGCAGGGCAGTGCCCAGGACCGTGGAGAGCACGGGCCCCACGATGTAGACGAACTCGTCGACCGCCGACTCGAGGGCGTAGGCGGTCGTCAACTGGCCGGGCTTGTTCAGGATCGTGGTCCAGCGTGAGCGCACGAGCGCGCCCGGAGCGCCCCACGTGGCGCCCGCGAGGGCCGCAGGAATGAACAGCGTCCACTCGGGCGCATGCATGAGGGTGGCGGCCACCAGCGCGCACATCGACAAGGTGGAGATGACCCACGCGGGGCCCATGACGCGCAGCTGCCCGTGCCGGTCGACGCGGCGCGCCAGGATGGGCGCGCAGACCGCCATGACGATGATGTTGACCGCCGACACGGCGCCGGCCAGCGTGTAGTTGCCGTACTCGGCGCGCACCAACAGGATCGTGGACAAACCCACCATCGACATGGGGAGGCGCAGAATCAGCCCGGCAGCGGAAAACTTCCAGGCCTGACGGTAACGCAAAATGTCGAGATAGGTACCCAGCATCC
>NZ_CAUTSL010000092.1:0-4475 GCF_963540955.1 Actinomyces bouchesdurhonensis | reverse complement strand
GGTACGACGGCATGTCACCCTGCGCGTTGACGAACTCGATGACGTCGTCCTTCGTATCCTCCAACAGGCACTCGAGGCGCCGCAGGACCGTGAACGGCAGGATGTAGTCGCCATACTCCTGAGGTTCGACGACGTTACGCAGGAACTTGTCAGCCGTGTCCCACACGATCCGGGCGGTGGTGGATGCCGCCGCGCGCGATGCCTCGTTTACCATGACCGTCTTGCTCCCCCGCGCCTGCGACTACTGCGATCCATAAGAAAAATGAGGACGTCCCGACCGCTGGCATGCCAGCAAGCGAGCGCCCATCGAAGTCTACCTCACGACGCCGAAGCTGACGGGGACGTGAGCATGTCAGCGATACCGTCCAACTGCGCGCGGATCTCCTCAAAAGGCCGGTCCAGGTCGAGCGTCCTCACGCCGATCTGGTTGCCGCTCATGCGATACGTAAAGTCGGGCTGCACCTCCTCGTCGGTCGCGGCGTACAGGAGCATGCCCGACACCTCGATGCTCTCCCCTGCGCGCTCCAACACCGCCTGTTTATTCTTCACGTAGGCAAAAATCTGGTAGAGATTCCCCGAATGCACGCTCCTCTTGTTGAAGTGGCGCCGCATCGTGGCCGCATAATACTTCGCGTCGATGATGAGCACGCGCCCGCGAGCGCTCAGCGTAATGTCGCTACGCATGGCGGGCAGGCCGTCCATCGCGCCATCGTCGAGCGCCCACTCGACGAACGAGGCCCTGGCACGCAGCCGCGGGTGTTCCCTACGGTAATACTCGAGGATGAACTTCTCATACAGGCGGCTCATGCGCTGCTCGTCGAAGAAATCCATCATTCGAGTGGCGCCGTCGCTCTGGGTTTGGAGGAGGCCCTTGACGACGAGCCAGCACACCGCCATCAGCATCCGGTACGTGCGATTGTTGCGGTGGTATCGCATGTTCCAGTCAACCCGGTGCAGGTCGATGTCGCGCACGTCCGCGAAGAAGACCATGAGCTTCTTCAAGCTCTGCTTGCGTACCCGGGAAATGTCCGCGCGCACGAGCAGCGCGACCGTCGCCTTGATGACGCGGTTCATCGTCGTGTCGACGCTGAACTCGTCGTAGGAGCACACCAGCTGGCGGCGCCAAATCGCCTGCGATTTCACGGACTCGGTGACCTCGATTTTGCCGCGCAGGGAGGAGCGGGCCTCGCTCCGGCTCACGTACTCCTGCCCGAGGCCTCGTTTGAGCTGCAGGGACACGCCCCGCTCGAGGATCGCGGCGCACAGCTCGACCGCGTTATCGAAGTCCTCCATGGCCACGGCCCGGTAGCCCTGCTCGGTGAGCGCCGAGAAAGCGTAGGCGAGCATATGGAAGAGGTTGCGGACGCGGATCACCGCAGCGACCTACGCAGCCTGTCGGTCCATTCGAGGACCTTGCCGGGTTCGTCGAACCAGTACTCCTTGAGCATCGGGATGAGCTCGTACTCCACGATCGAGGCCAGGGCCGCGTCCGTGTACTCCTTGGGATCTATACAGAAATAGCTGTGTCCGATGCAGAAGCCATCACCGAGGGACTCGTCCTCGGCGATCTCTTTGTTGAGCGCCACCACCTCGCGCACCACGGCCTCGAACTGTGCGCTATCAAGCGCGGCAGCATGCCGGCGGAAGCCCTCAGAGTCGAAGGCTGGGCGCAGCTCCACGAAGGCAAAACGCCGGCGCAGCGCGTAGTCGAGCATCGCTAGGCTGCGGTCCGCCGTGTTCATCATGCCGATGATGTGGACGTTCGCGGGCACGCAGAACATCTCGCGGGAGTAAAGCAGCTGAAGCTTATCCCCGCGCTTATTGTTTTCGATGAGCATGAACAGCTCGCCGAAAATCTTGGAAAGATTGCCGCGGTTGATCTCATCAATGATGAAGAAGTAGTCGTTCTCCTGATCGTCGGCGGCCTTCTTACAGAACGAGTAGAAGGCGCCCTTGACCAGCTCGAATCCCGCGCCGGAAGGACGGTAACCCTCGATGAAGTCTTCGTAGGAGTAGCTCTGGTGGAACTGCACCAGCTCGACACGCGAAATGTCCTTCACACCCATCATCGAGTAAGCAAGACGCTTAGCGACGAAAGTCTTGCCGACGCCAGGCGCGCCCTGCAGGATGATGTTCTTCTTGGCGCGCAGTAAGCCCACGATCGCGTCGTATCGTTCGCGGCCCATGTAGACGTCGCCGAGAAACTTCTCGACTGAATACTCGGTCAAGGGCACCGCCATCTCCTCGCCGTCGAACGTGCCCTCCTCGTCCTCGAAACAAGCCTTAATTTGAGTCAGTCGGTCGGTTAGGTCGGTGATCTCCGTGAGGGTCTTCCTCACTGACCATGGCCTGTCGAGGCTCCAGTTTCCCTTGTGAGTCCAGCGAACCTCACGGATGTTCGGATAGTGGCCTGCATCCACATCGTAGACATAGTCGCCCGTGACGACACCTCGCCCGACGATCTCCGTGATGCCGCGTTTAGCGAAGACGACGTCACCCGGCTTCATCTCATTCGCGAACTGCCACAGGGCAAGACGATCATTCGTCTGCTCGCGCTTCTCAGGGGCGATCTGGACCATCCGCTCCCCGAGTTCCTTTCTGCTAGCGTACGCCCTCAGGTCACCGACCTCTCCCCACGCGAGCCCCATGATGCCGCGCTCGTAAAAGTACTCCCACTCACGCGCTTTCTTGCCCGGCGCATACAGCCAGTAGCGCACGGTGCGCACGCCGTCATCCCCGAGGGCAACACCCTGCATTGAGCCTCCTTTAGAAGCGCGGCCATAGGCACTGGCCATCCGTCGTCATGGCGACACACTACCACCCAGGTGACCGGCGGCACGCCCCTGCGAGACCGCTCGAAACAGCAACGCCGAGCCACGCCCGCGCGACCTAGCCACGGCCTCGTCAGTGCGCACTCCTCAGTCGAGGTTCGCCAACACGCCCACGTCACGTGCGGCCTGACGTAGGCGCTTATCGTGCGTCCACAGCGACACGCCGGAGGTCACGACGACGCTCGCCAGGAGCGCCGCGTCGACAGCACTGAGTCCCCTGCCCCATAGGTGCCGCTCCTCGACGAGGTGCCGGACCCCCTGATCGTCGACGTTGCGAACGATCATGAGGCGCTCGAGCGCTTTCAGGAAGACCGGCCGGTCCTTAAGATTCCCCAACGCGAGCTCGGTGATGACGCTCTGGTGCACGCACACCAGGTCGCGCTCGAGCAGGTCGACCAGAACAGGCTCAGTTTTCCGCAGGTGATCGATCCAGATGTTCGTGTCAACGAGGACTCTCATGCGCGCTTGCGGCTCCGCGGCGCAGCTTCCGCCGCCTGATCGCTGCCACCGAGCGCAGCGAGCTGCCGCCCGGTCTCAATACGAACGAGGAGTTCGACCGCATCCCTAATCAAAGCGGATCGTTCGCTGATCCCGGTCAGCTCCTCGGCGCGCGCAAGCAGCTCATCATCGAGTGTCACAGTGGTTCTCATGGCTACCTCCACAACAATGCTAGCATCATATAAGTCACCATTTGATGCATACATTGGTTCACCCGGCAATACCATCAACCACCTCTCGCATGGAAACTCACCCCGATACACAAAGCCAACCGGCCCAGGAAGGGCGAATCACCACCCGGCAGAGCGGAATAAAGCTCGGTGGCCCATATTATCGAAGGCCGTCGATGTCCATTCGACCCAACGGCCCCACACAGGCACGGAAAAGGGCCGCCCGAGAACACGTGCAACCGACCTTGCTCAAACTGCAGTCCACTTCGCCCAAATCGGGCCATTTTCGGTGATTTTCAGCGAAGTGGACTGCGGTTTGGGACAGGAGACCGGTGACAATACCGCACCAACAACAAAGCCGGGCCACGCCCACGCGACCCGGCCACTGCCTCGTAAGGTCGAGGAAATTTAGGCGACTTCCACCGTCGCAAGCGGAACGATTCCGCTCAGCACATCCCCCAGCGCGTCTTCGGCGCGGTCGAGCTCGTAGCGCATCTGCAGGTTCATCCAGAACCCCGGGGTTGTGCCGAAGTAGCGGGAGAGACGCATTGCGGAGTCCGCCGTGATTCCCCGCTTCCCGTGGACGATTTCATTGATACGACGGGGCGGAACACCGATAGCAACGGCGAGCTTGTGCTGCGTAATTCCGAACCCCTCGACGAAGTCTTCCATGAGGACCTCGCCCGGGTGAATCGGAGCAATTTTAGTGGTAGTCAACGATCTCAACCCCTTCTGGACCAGCATCGCCCAGGCCGTCACGCATCACGAACGTGTTCGGAGAGATACCGTCACTGAACGGCACCCCCTGTGGCTCTCTACGACCCCCAGTGCTACCATCCTACTAACCGCGTCGGGCTTGGACCGGCGCACTCTACTACGGGGATCCTCGCCATCACGGCGAGGATCCCTTGGTGTTCCAAGAGTGGGCTATAGGCGCAAACGTGGTGCTTTAGACGGCGTGTCGTGGGTCTAGTGG
>NZ_CAUTSL010000091.1:0-4478 GCF_963540955.1 Actinomyces bouchesdurhonensis | reverse complement strand
TGGACGGCGTGGACACGACGCGCCTGGGCGAGGGGCGTCGCGCTCGCATGCGCGGAGAGGACTTCGGCTTCGTCTTCCAGCAATTCAACATTTTCGCGGCTCGTACGGCCGCTGAAAACGTCGAGGTTCCCCTCCTGTACGCGCCGGGCACGCAGCTGCTGCGCAGGCGCTCCATCGCTCTCGACATGCTTGAGCGCGTGGGCCTGGCGGATCGCGCGGACTCCTACCCGGGCGAGATGAGCGGCGGCGAGCAGCAGCGCATCGCGATCGCGCGCGCCCTCGTGCGTCGCCCGCGCGTGATTTTGGCGGACGAGCCGACCGGCGCGCTCGACCCCGACACGGGGCGCGTCGTCATGAGCCTCCTCGAGGAGGTCGCCCGCGAATCCAACTCGGCCCTCATCGTCATCACCCACGACATGGGGGTCGCCGCCCGCGCCTCGCGCGCCTACGAACTCTACGACGGCGTCCTGCACGAGGTCGAAGCCCCCTCCGCTCTCGCGCAGCGCGCGGAGGCAGGGCACTCGGGAGACGAGGCCGGGGTTGAGCAGGCGGGCGACGAGGCCGGGGTTGAGCAGGCGGGCGACGAGGCCGTGCGCCCGGGCACGGAACCGGTCGTGACGGAGCCCCCGGCGCCGCCCGTCCAGGGCGAGCCGGAAAGCACGCCGGTCCCGGCGCCCCCAACCCCGCACGAGGAGGGCAATCAATGAATGCGCTCAGTCAGATCGTGGGGGCCCTCATCGAAGCGTGGGGCGAAGTTAAGGTGCAGAAGGCCCGCGTGGTCCTCTCCCTCGTGGGCGTCGTCGCCGCCGTGGCCGCCATGACGGTCGTCATCGCCCTGGGAGACCTGATCCTGCAGTCCTCCCGCGAATTGGCCGAACTCTACGAAGGGCGCTCGGTGACTGTGCGCCTCGCGCCGGAACAATCATCGGCAAACCAAGGAGAACCTTCGAACGACGGTCCCACCCAGGAAACCGGGACCGGTGAAGGGGCCCAGGCCTCGTCCACCGTCGAGCGCCCCGACGACAAGGACCCGGTGAGCGACGCGATGGTGACGCTGGCCGCCCGACACGACATCCGCTACTGGTCGCGCCTGTCCAGCAGCGGCGGTGAGATCACCGAAGTCCTCCAGGCGCGCGCCAGCGGGCAATTCCGCGGCTACCCGGTCGTGCGCACCGACGACATGTTCAACGACGTCACCATCCAGGCCGTCGACCCCGCCTACCAAGTTATCTTCCGCACCCGCATGCTCGCGGGCCGATGGGTCGCGCCCAGCGACGCCCAGCAGCGCCTGACACCCGTCGTCATCTCCGAAGTCCTCTGGAACCAGCTCGGACGCGCCCCCATCGACCAGGTCCCCATCGTCCTGCACACCACCGACGGCACCGCCCTGCGTGTGGTCGGCGTCAGCAAAGGGAAGAGCCGCTTCGATATGCCGACCATGTACGTGCACTACGACGCCGCGCGCGCCACGCTGCCCCAGATGGGCGTGCCCTCCATGCTCGCCTGGGTTGGGCCCGACGACGCCGACCAGGCCCGCACCGTCCTGCCGAGCGCCCTGGCCTCCATCCTCGGCGACGGCTGGCGCGTCACCGTCACCGGCGGCGAACACGAGGACATCGGCGAGGAACAGCTGGGCACCATCTCCCGCGTCATCATGATCATCGGCGGCATCATCGTGTTCCTCGGCGCCCTGGGCCTGCTCAACGTCGCGATCGTCACCGTGCGTCAGCGCGTGCGCGAAATCGGGATCCGGCGGGCCGTCGGCGCCTCCGCTACGCGCGTCTTCTTCGCGGTCTTCATGGAATCAGTGGTCGCGACCTTCGTCGCCGGCGTCATCGGCGTGGGCATCGCGATCGTCGTCGTGCGCTCCCTACCGCTCGAAACCATGGGGATCGCGCTCAGCGAGACGCCTGCTTTCCCCGCCGGAGCCGCCATCGCAGGCGTCGCCATCTCCTCCAGCATCGGCGCCCTGTGCGGGATTATCCCCGCGCTCGCGGCCGTGCGCATCAAGCCGATCGACGCAATCAGGTACTAGTTCAGCGCCGAGGCCCGGGCGCGTTTCCGGGTCAGTGCCGGCGCCTTGGTTGGGGGGCAGGCCTCGTCGACCGGGGTGCTCATGCGTGAGGAGAGTTGCGCGCGCTGGTATGGTCTTCATTACTGGATTAGCGGGGGAGAGTGACCAGCTTCGTGTCCTTGTTGTAGGTGATCATACCTTCTTTAAGCAGAGCCCGGTAGACGCGAGTGGGCTGGTAGCGATCGCCGCCGTCGAGGCGGGCGGCATCGAGGACTCTGCGCTTGGTTAGGCCTTTCGTGCCCTCGAAGTGGGCGGCGCGAAGAGCCTTCATGACGCGACCGCGCGCCTGGCGGTCAGTACCCGTGTAAGGCTGCGGGGTCGGGCGCTTCTCGTCCTTCGGGTATCCGGCCTGAGCCCACGCGCAGTATTGGCGCATAAGGCATGTCTCGCAGTGGGGGGAGAGCTGGGTGCACACGAGAGCACCGAATTCCATGAGGGCCAAACTCACCTCGCCCGCATGGTGGCCGTCCGAGGGCAGGAGCGCGTCGGCGCGCGATACTTCCGCCTTGGAGGGGCTTGAGTGGGGTGGGAACTCGCGTCCGTCAAGGAATCTGACCAGGACGCGGCGGACATTGGTGTCGAGGACCGGGATGCGAATGCCGTGTCGGAATGCGAGGAGTGCACTAGCGGTGTAGGTTCCCACGCCGGGGAGGAGAGTCAATTCCTTCATAGTCAGGGGCACCTGACCGTCGTGTTTTTCGACGATGGTGTCCGCGCAACTTTTGAGGCGCAGTGCGCGCGATGGATAGCCCAGGTTTGCCCAGGCCACGATAATGTCCGCGGGGGACGCCTCGGCGAGGTCGCAGGGGTTTGGCCATCGCTGCATCCATTCGACCCAGATCGGCTGGACGCGCGTAACGGGTGTTTGCTGGCTCATAATTTCGAAAACGAGGGTTCCCCAGTCGGACACGTCGTCGTGTCGCATGGGTAGGTCACGCTTGTTGGATGCGAACCAGCGGGGAAGGTCGTGAAGGAGTACCTGCGAGGCCTCGGCCGTTGGGTTTGTGAACACCCAGTCAGTGTAGGGAACTGTGCCCAGTGTCTGCGTATCAAGCGTTCGAATATGTGATGTGGCGCATAGAAGACTGTGAATGTTGTACAAATGAAAAAGGTCGACTAGTCTGACCGTGTTTTCGTAAACGCCTCCGGGAGGGGGCTCCATCAACAACAGGAGACAACATGTCTGCCCCTCAGCAGCCTTACGGTCAGCAGCCTGGCCAGCAGCCCTACGGTCAGCAGCCTGGTCAGCCCGTCTATGGCCAGCCCGGCTTTAACGCCCAGGCTCAGGGCAAGTCCCGCATGACCGCGGGCCTGCTCAACCTCTTCCTCTGCGGTTTCGGTGTCGGTGACTTTTACCTCGGTTATAACCAGCTGGGCATCATTAAGGTCGTCGCCTCTCTCGTCCTCAACTTCCTCTGGGCGTTTTCCGATGGCTTCGTCGCTGGCCTCGTCGGCCTGATCATGTTCGTCTACTGGATCTTCCTCATTGTCTGCGCGATCATGACTTTCATGGGCAAGTGGATCTACGCTACTGACGCGAACGGTGTTCCCACCGTCTGATCGGAGCGCAAGCGTTAGAATTGACGCAAAGTCTCGAGGTGTGGGGTCTGGCTTGTTGCCAGGTCCCGCACCTTTTTGTTGCCATGTGTCCGTGTCGCGGTGTCTGGTGTTGCGTGCCTGCGCGGCGGTATTCGGGAGATGTTGCGGTGTTGCGTCTAGGTTCTAGTGATGGTTGCAACGTTTCTTGGTGAAGGAGTTCGTTGTGACCAATCGTGGTCGAGTCTTTCAGGGTGTTGAATACCCCTCCCGTCGTGAGGCGTGTCAGGCTCGGCATCGGGAGTATGTACGGGCTCTTGCTGATTGTTTGAACTTCACGCAGGCAGCTCATGCTGTCGTTGGTGGTAGCTTCCGGGCCGGGTGTTCCGGGGTGGGCGCGAGTCGTCGTGTGCTCAGGTTGTCGTTAGTGGTAGGCGCCGGGCCGGCAGTGTCCACATCGCCGCCAGAGGGGCTGGGTGACTCGTTGTCGGGTGGCCTCCCCCAATGTCGCATGCAATTCCCCGAGGTTCGTCTGCAGCACGAATTCACATCGTTGGAATTGCAACGTTTGTGGAGTTTGTTGAATGTTCAGGTAATCGAATTGCATGCGAAATTGTTTGGAGCGTGCCGCGTCAGAGCACGTGCCCGGCCGCGAACCCGCCTTTCGTGGGCCGCAGTGCCCCTTGAATCCGTCGAGACCGGTCGCAGTGCCCCTTGAATCCGTCGAGACGGGCAGCCGCGAGGGGGGAAATGCACCATTAGAGCCGCGACACGCCGGCGACACGCCGACAGGGGGCTTCTAATGGTGCAAAACGGCTCTTCCGAGTTGAGTGTGGGTGACCGGGTGTTGGTCGGGGGTTGCGGGTAG
>NZ_CAUTSL010000090.1:0-4626 GCF_963540955.1 Actinomyces bouchesdurhonensis | reverse complement strand
GCAATCCCAACCTAAACCCGGAACTTAAGCACCACGTTCGTGACCGATAGTCCACACTACGTGTTGCTGGAGGGGTGACTCTTCGGCTTGCTGGTGCGGGAAAATCAACATTGAAGGTGGTTGTTTCATCGTGGGGGTATGAATACCCCCAAATGCCCGGCGTGCGGGCGAACGATGACCAGGTATGGGCACTCAGTTTCAGCGGGCAGTTCGCCGAGGTGCACTGGCTGCCTACGCTTCTCGTCGCGCACTTGGGCAGCGCCGCCCACGCGCATATCGAGAGGTTGGCGTGCGTATCAAGGGGTTAACGCGCATATTCAGCGGTTCGCGTGCGAGCGACACACGAGGCCAGGTATCGCTGCCACCAAGACGCAGGACACCTCGCCCACAACCCCCCCGTTGTCAGCGTTTTTCGGCGAGGTGGCTGGCGATGTGGGCGCATCCCCACTGCGAACCGTAACCTCACCGCCCCGAACGGCAACCTCACTGCCAGCAAACGGAGGGAATTGCACCATTAGAGCCGCGACTCGCCGGACTCCGTCCTCCTGCTGGAGCAGCGGATGGGGGGAATTGCGCCATTAGAGCCGCGACACGCCGGCGACACGCCGAGGGGAGGCTCCTAATGGTGCAAAACCCCCAAATCGCCCCTGCGTCAGGCACCGCAGAGCCCGGTGGTGCTGCTTCCGTGCCCGGTGGACGGCCGTGGCCTGGCCTGAAGGCGACGCGCCGCAGCGCGAACGCCACGCGAACTGGCAGGCCACGCTGCAATCTGACATCCAGAGGAGCGACACTCCAACACGAAGCGTGCTGTGCCCCCAATTTCGCATGCAATCCCCTCGCGACTTGTGTGCAGCACAGAACTGCATCGTTGGAATTGCAACGTTTTCGCGTTATGTTGAAAGTTCAGTCAATCGAATTGCATGCGAAAACGTCTCGGTCGCGCCCGAACACCGCGCACGTGGGCCCGATAATGTGTGCCTGGGCCCTCTTATCTGCACGTGGGCGCGTTAGTGTACGCCTGGGCAGCGCCGCCCACGTGTAGGACATCGGGTAAGCGTGCGAGATACCAGGCTAACGTCGCACAGCGACAATCCCACGCGCATACAAGCGAATGTGAGTGCTCAAGTATTGATGCGGCCCTTGCTGTCACAACTTACGCCCCGAATCGGCTCCTGTAGCTGTCCCACAGGTCGCGTAGCTTCTTGCCGTCGGACTCGCGCACGAACACGTCGAGGGCGGCGGCGCTGCTGGTGCCGGTCAGGGCGGCGACGGCCGCCGACGGGGAGGACACTTCCTGGCCGTCGGGCAGGACGATGGTGCCCTCCGGGGAAATGGTCACGACGTAGACGTTGCCGAGGTTGCGGCGCCGCCACGTGAACGTGTCGCCGGGGGAGATGATGCCGGTCGCGACGACGTCGGCCAGGCGCACCTGGCGGACGCGAGCAGCAGACCGCTTATCGACGGCGGCCTCAAGTTCAGCGCTGGACAGGACAGACAGGTCCACGCCATCGGAATCTCGTCGAATATCCCAGTAGTCCAAGATCAGCTGGGTCAGGTGCCGCTGACGCTCCTCCAGGTCGGCGGCGTGAATCTCGCCCCCGGCGCAGGGCAGCGAGCCGACCGCGAAGTCGCCGAGCGTCATCACGTGGCGGGCGGCGCGCGCCACCGTGTCCCAGTCGGGCGCCTGGTTGACGGTGCGTGACTTGATGGTGGACAGGATGAAGCTCCCCAGGCGCTTGTTCCACGCGCGCAGGTCGATGTCCTCGTCGACGCCTCGAATGTGGCTGGCCGGAAGCCCACACAGGACGCCCATGGAGCGCGGCAGGCGCGTCGGGAAGGACCCATGCTCGGCGACCATCGCGTGGTAGAGGAGGACCTTGCGGATGGAGGACTGCGGCAGGGGCCTCGAGATCGTCTCGGCGGCCCGGTGCCGGACGCTGTCCGGCACGGAACAGGCGGCGTTGAGGGACTCGCCGTCCTCGAATGCCGCGATGAACTGGGTGACGATCCCGGTGCGCGACGAGGAGCTGAGGCGCGCGGCAACAGCCGTGCCGTAGACGCGCTCGAGGAGGAACAGCAGCGCGGTCTCCTCATCGCCGCGACCCGCGCGCAACACGCTCATCGCCGCGGGCTTCCAATCCGAGGAGTCATACAGGCGCAAAAGCTCAAGCGGCGTGGCCGCGTGGTGCCCCACCAGAGGCTCCAGCGTCGCCAACGTGTACGCGCGAGCGGAAGGAACCAAGACCTCGTCGATGAACTCCTCGCCGCTCCTGGAGGCGAAGAACGGCGCGAGGACCTGCTCGTCGAACGAGTCGATGAGGGCCCTCCTGGCGGGCGCACGCAGCGTGAGCGTGAGCAGGTGCCCGAAGAACGCGTCCGGGTTCTCCGCGCCCAGCGAGTCGATGCACTGCTCCCACAGGGCCGCGTAGCGGGCGCGGGCGTCGGGCTCCACGCGGGACAGGACGCGCGCCTTGAAAATGTCGGCGGCAGACAGAGGAACGCCGCGCGTGTTGAGCACCGAGAAAATGCGGTGCGCCGCCTGGTAGGAATCGGTCGACACCTCGATGAGGGACACGTGCAGGGTCAGGTAGCGGATAAAGTCGCTGATCTCTCCGGGCATCAGCGTGTCAGGGTTGCCCAGCACGTCGAGCATGGCGCGCGCGTTGGCGACGATGCGGCGCACCGAGGGGCGCGTGAGACTGTCGCCGTCGACGTCGAGCAGGGAGTCGATATTGTCGCCGATGATGAACGTGTCGAAAAACTCGCGGTCGCATTCGCGCACGCTCAGGCGCGGCCGCTCATCCAAGCCCTTGATGCGCGACTGCGGAATGAGGAGAAGATCGCCGAGTTCACCGCGCAGCGCGGAATCCTCCTCCAGGTGACGCAGCAGAGACACGAGGATGCACAGGGTGGTGAGGCGCTGCTGCCCGTCGATGATGTCCACGTCGTCGCAGCTGGTGTGCTGCACCAGGACGATCGACCCCAGGAAGTAGTCCCCGTCGTTCGTGCGCCACGCGCCCAACAAGTCATTGACCAGGGTTTCCGCCTGCTGCTCCTCCCACACGTAGGGGCGCTGGAAGTCGGGAATCTGATACTGGCGGTCGCCGTGTAGCAGCTCTTGAATGGACTTCTGTGTCGTCGTGAGGGTCATGGAGACCTACATCCTCATTGTGGCGGACTGTGTTCTCCTGGCAGTATATCGATGTTTCCTCGGTATGTGTCCAAGGGGGACGAGGCCTGGGCACCCCGCCAGGACGCGGTGCGGCGGGCGGGTGGCGAGGTGGGCGATAGCATGGGGAGCGCAGTGGCGGCCCCTCGCGCGGGTCGCGGGAAGGGAACGGGGGAGCGCCCATGGACACGATGAGGAAGTCGGATTGCCGCCGGGGGCGGATCGCGTACGAGGTCGCGGGCCTCGCGTGGCTTGCCGAGGCTTCGTCGCCCGGCGCGGCCGTCGTCCCCGTCCTCGATCACGGCGCGACGTGGCTCGAGGAGCCGCGCTTGCTCTCCGTATCCCCAACCCCACGGGCGGCCGAGGAGTTCGGCCGGGCCCTCGCCCACACTCACGCGGCCGGAGCCAGGCACTTGGGCGCGCCCCCGCCCGGCGTCGCGGGCGACGGCTGGATGGGGGAGGCGCCCCTGTCCCTGCCGAGTCACCCGAGCGCTCGCGGTGAAGCGGGCGGCGCGAACCGCGCGAACCCCGACGAGGCCACCCCGGCCTCGTCCCCACGCGAATCCTGGGGCAGTTTCTACGCGCGCGAGCGCATCGCCCCCTACGTCGACGATCGAACCTTCACCGCCGCCGAGCGCGCCCTCATCGAGCGGCTGTGCGAGCGCCTCGACTCCGGCGGCCTCGACCACGGGCAGCCGCGCCTCGTCGACAGGGCAATCACCCGCCAGCAGGACGTCGGCGCGGCGCGCACCCACGGGGACCTGTGGAGCGGCAACGTCATGTGGACCCCGGGCGGCGCCGTCCTCATCGACCCCGCCGCGCAGGGCGGGCACGCCGAGGAGGACCTCGCGGCCCTCGCCGTCTTCGGCTGCCCCCACCTGGAGCGGATCCTCGCCGCCTACGACGAGGCCTCGCCCCTGGAGGACGGCTGGCGCGAGCGCGTCGCCCTGCACCAGGCGCACATCATGATGATTCACTGCGCGATCTTCGGGCGCTCCTACGTGCCCGAGGTTGTGTCGATCGCCCGCCGGTACGCCTAAGAACGAGGCCGGAGCCAGGTCGCGCTTTGCGACTCAGCCCCGGCCTCGTCCCCGGAGGCCCTCCCGAGGGGACCTACAGGCGCGGGATGTTGCGCATGTTGGAGGTGGCCATCGAGAAGGCTTCGGCGATGCCGCGGTTGAGGACGATCTTGCTCATCGCGGTCGCGAAGCCGACGACCTGGCCGCCCGTGATGGCCGGCGGGAGCGAGAGGGCGTTCGGGTCCGTGATGACCTCGACGAGGGCCGGGCCGGGCGCCGCGAACGCCTCGCGGTACGCGCCCTCCAGGCGCGACGCGTCCTCGACGCGCTCCGCGTGGAAACCAATCGCTCGGGCGATCTCCGCGTAATTCGTGTCGGGGACGTCCGTCTGGAAGTCCGGGAGGCCGTTGACCAGCATCTCCAGCTTCACCATGCCCA
>NZ_CAUTSL010000089.1:0-4672 GCF_963540955.1 Actinomyces bouchesdurhonensis | reverse complement strand
CGTCCTTGGAACCGTCATCGTTGGCATCGTCATCCTCATCGGAGTGATCGGCGCGGTCGTGCAGATCTGGCCCTCCGCGCCCGTCGTCGGCGGCGCGATCCTCGTGTGGTCGTGGATGACGGGCACGCGCTCCGCGTGGATCATCTTCGCGATCGCGGCGTTCGTCCTCATCGTCGGGACGGTCCTGAAGTACGTGATCCCCGCCCGCGGCATGAACAAGGCGGGAATCCCCCAATCCACGCTCGTGTGGGGAGGCGTCGGCGGCGTCGTCGGCTGGTTCATCGGACTGCCCCTCGGCCTCGTCCTCGGCATGATCGCCGCGATCTTCCTCGTCGAATACCTGCGCAGCAACGACACCGCGAGGGCGTGGAAAGCAACGGTTCAGGCCCTCAAGGCCTTCGGCTGGACGATCGCCATCGAGCTGATCGCCGCCCTCACGTGCGCCACCGCGTGGGGCATCGGCGTCGCACTGGCCGCCACCGGAAACTGACGCGACCTGCCAGGGTACCCCGGCCTCGTCGTTCCTCCGGTACGATGGGTTTGTTGCGCGCACCCGCGCGACTCACCCAACTTAACGGAGATACTCATGCCCGCCGTCATCGTGCTCGGCGCCCAGTGGGGCGACGAAGGCAAAGGCAAGGCCACTGACCAGCTCGGCCAGCACACCGACCTCGTCGTCAAGTTCAACGGAGGCAACAACGCCGGACACACCGTCGTGATCGACGGCGAAAAGTACGCGCTGCACCTCCTGCCCGCCGGAATCCTCTCCGAAGGCGTCACTCCCATCATCGGCAACGGCGTCGTCGTCGACCTGGACGTGCTCTTCGAGGAACTCGAGGCGATCACGGCGCGCGGCGTCGACTGCTCGCGCCTGCGCATCTCCTCCAACGCGCACATCATCCCCCCGTACAACCGCCTCATGGACCAGGCGAACGAGCGCGCGCGCGGCAACAACCTGATCGGCACGACCGGACGCGGCATCGGCCCCACCTACGCCGACAAGATGAACCGCATCGGTCTGCGCATCCAGGACCTCTTCCACCCCGAGGAGCTGCGCACCAAAGTCGAGGCTGCTCTGGCCCCCAAGAACACCATTTTCGAGGCCGTGGACCTGCCAGTCCTCGACCCCGCCGAGGTGGCCGACCACCTCCTGTCCTTCGCGGAGCGCGTCAAGCCGATGCTGTGCGACGTGTCCCTCGTCGTCAACGACGCGCTGGACCGCGGCGAGACCGTCCTCTTCGAGGGCGGCCAGGCCACGATGCTCGACATCGACCACGGCACCTACCCCTTCGTGACCTCCTCCAACCCGACCGCGGGCGGCGCGCTCACCGGCTCCGGCGTGGGTCCGACCCGCATCGACCGCGTCGTCGGCGTCGCCAAGGCGTACACGACGCGCGTCGGCGAGGGCCCGTTCCCCACGGAACTGGACGACGAGGTCGGCGAGGCCCTGCGCGCCAAGGGCGGCGAATTCGGCGTGACCACCGGTCGCCCGCGCCGCACCGGCTGGTTCGACGCCGTCGTCATGCGATACGCGACGCGCATCAACGGACTGACCGACATCTGCCTGACGAAGCTCGACGTGCTCTCCGGCTACGAGACGATCCCCGTGTGCGTTGCCTATGAGGTCGACGGAGTGCGCACCGAGGAAATGCCCCTCGACCAGGCCGGCTTCGAAGCAGCCGTGCCCGTGTACGAGGAGCTGCCCGGCTGGAGCGAGGACATCTCGCAGTGCCGCTCCTTCGAGGAACTGCCCCAGGCCGCCCAGGACTACATCACGCGCCTGGAAGAACTGTCGCGCTGCCGCATCCAGTCGATCGGCGTGGGACCGGGCCGCGAGGCCACGATCGTGCGCTACCCGCTCATGTGACGGCTCACTGACACGCAGGTGGGGGGTCGGCGCCGCGGCGCCGACCCCCCACCCGTTTGACGCGCCACCGTCGGCGCGCATGTACGACAAAGCACGCCGAACCGAATGCGCCTGTCGGCGCGAAGGCCGCTCGTAGCGGCAGAGTTTGGAGCCCGGGGCATACCGGTCCGGCGTGCCCCACAACCCTACGACTAAGCCCCTCGCGCACGCTCGCCGTGGGGGCGTGGATCAACCCACACAGGGGCGTGCGCCACAGCCCGCCCTCAGCGGTCGCTACCGGGCCCAGTGGTCGCTACCGGGCCCAGCGGTCGCTACCGGGCCCTCACCGGCCAAGCCAGAGCCGTTGCCGCAACCACCGCAACTCCGAGCAACGGGCGGAATGCGACGGTGCTCGCTCCTACAACGACAACGTCCCCACCCGGCAAAATCCCAGCCCACCACCTCGCGTAGGAGACCCGCCTGGGCGGCCCCGGCCTCGTCGAGTGCCCACATGTGGGACCATGGAAGCGTGATGACATCGACCCCTCCCACGCGCCCCCGCATCAACCGCGGGCGCCGCCCCGACACCCTGGCTACCCGGCACGTACCGACGAGCCTCGGCACCCTCACTGTTACCCTGCTGGCCGCGCTCACAATCACCGTGTGGTGGCTGCCCGGCTCGCGTTGGAGCGTCGGCCCCGTCGTCGCGGTCGCGTCCATCCTCTTGGCTATCGGGTGGCCGACCTTGGCGCGCTTGCACATGCCGTGGCTCGCGCAAGGGGTTCTCGCCCTCGGTGGGACCCTCACCCCGATTGCCGTCGCCTATTGGAAGAACCTTGACATCGCGGTCCCGCTGACCGGCATCACGCTGGTCGCCCTGGTCGCCGCCATCATCCTCGACGCGCCCGCGCCGCGCGACCACTCGGTGGGCCGCACAAGCAAACACTGGGGATCCACCGCGCTCAGCGCCGCACTGGCCTCCTCTGTGACCGCGCTGCTCATCATTACCTCCGGCTCCATGTGGGTCTCACTCACCGTCCACGAGCGCTGGTCAGTCATCGTGCCCATGGCCGCGCTGGTGGCCATCGTCGCAGCCGCATCGGCTCGCAGTGGGCGTAGCGCCACAGCAGGCATCGTCTACGCCGCAATTTGTGGCCTCATCGCAGGCCTTGTCGCCGCGTCAATCGCGTGGTTCCTCGGGCAGACATCGGACCTGCTGCCCGTCGTCTTCCCCTTCATCGCGAAACGGTTCGGTGACTTTGCCGCATTCCTGACCCTGGGCGGTGTCACCGGCTTCGGCGTCGGCTTCGCCGTGTCGGTCGTCGACGCGCTCCTCGGCGAACGCGCCTCCTCCGCTCAGTTCGCCTCCGTCCTGGGCCGAGGCGCCGCGAAATTCCTTGTCGCCGCTCTGCCCGTCTACGCGATGATTCGCATCGGCGGTATCTGAGGGGCGCCAGTTTCGTGGGGCGCCTGTTCCGACAACGAGGCCGTGGCCGGGCACCCGGATTCGTGTCATCCGCGCTGCGACCCCGCGCCGTGCGCGACCCGGGGAGGGAACCCCGGCCTCGTCCCTGTTCGCCGCCGGCTGCGCGCCCCCGCGCCGCGCGGTGCGTGCCCGCCCCACGCCGCGCGCTGCCCGCCCCCGCGCCGCGCGCTGCCCGCCCCGGCCTCGTCCCTGTGCGCCGCCGACTGCGCGCTCCCGCGCCGCGCGCTGCCCGCCCCGGCCTCGTCCCTGTTCGCCGCCGGCTGCCCGCCCCCGCGCCGCGCCCGCTCCCGCGCCGCGCGGTGCGCGCCCGCCCCACGCGTTAGGCTGGAGGCATGATGGTGATACCCGATGACTTGCCCGCTCGCGTCGCTCCCGTCGCGTGGATACTCGGAACCTGGGAAGGGTGGGGCATGCACGCCGCCGCGCCCACCCCCGGCCAGGATCGGCCCGCCGAGGACGCTCCCGCCGACGCCCCCGTCGTCGAGGAGATCCGCGGCGATGTCGTCGGCGAGCAGATGCGCCTGGTGACCCGCGTGTACGCGGGCGAGGCCTCGGCCCCGATCGACCCCACGTGGGACGCCGCGCAGGGCCTGGCCGCGATCCAGAAGGGCGACCTGATCAGCGAAGAGACCCTGTACGTGTCTGTCGCCCCCTCCGATGCGCCGCTGCCGCCTCCTGGCCAGTACAACTCCCGCGAGTTCACGGCGACCTCCGCCTCCACTGAGGGCCACAGCGCCGTGTGGGACGGCGTGAGCGTCGGCCCGCGCGTGCAGATGGTCTCCGACGCGATCGCGCTCGGCGCGGACGCGACCCGTGTGACGCACCTGGGCCGCATGTTCGGCCTGGTCGCCGGCGAGCTCATGTGGACGCAGGAGCGCACGCTCGACGGCGAGGACGAGGCCGACGTCGAAATCTCCGGTCGACTGCACCGCACCGAGCAGGCCTCGACCGCCTCCGGCGAGGTCATCGACGGCATCGACGACTCCCGGGACGGTTTCCTTGTCTGAGTCCGCGCTCGATTCCGAGTTCGTCGACGAGGCCGTGGCCTCCTTCGGCGCGACCCCGCACTTCGGGGACCCGTCGGGGGAACAGTGGGCCCTCGAGTCCGGGCGTGCGCTGGTGCGCCGCCCGGACCTGGCGGTCATCTCCGTGTCGGGAGACGATCGGCTCACCTGGCTGACGTCGCTCGCCTCCCAGGTCGTCACCGGCCTCGTGCCCGGCGTGAGCCGCGAGCTGCTGATCCTTTCGCCCGAGGGGCGCGTCGAGCACTGGGCGGGCGCGAGCGACGACGGGACCGCGCTGCACCTGATCGTGGAGCGCTCGGACGTGTCGGGGTTCGT
>NZ_CAUTSL010000088.1:0-4971 GCF_963540955.1 Actinomyces bouchesdurhonensis | reverse complement strand
GAGTCGGCGTCCACGATGATGGTCATGCGGGAGATCTCGGGGTGTTCGGTCTCCCCCACCGCCAGCGACTTGATGTTAAAGGCTCGGCGGGCGAACAGCGCGGCCACGCGAGTGAGCACACCGGGCTTATTTTCGACCAACACGGCCAGAGTGTGACGGTTTGTCATCAGTCTTCCACCTCCCAGTCGGGCGCCATGCCCTTGGCGTATCGAATCTCATCGTTAGACACACCCGCGGCGACCATCGGCCAGACCATGGCGTCCTTGGACACGCGGAAGTCGATGAGGACGGGACGGTCGTTAATCGACATGGCCCACTCGATGGCCTCGTCAACCTCGTCGATGGAGCGCACCGTGCGCGCGGCCATCCCATAGGCCTGAGCCAGCATCTCGAAGTTGGGGATCTGCTCTCCCTCAACGGGGTTAAGCGTCGTGTTCGAGTAGCGCTTGCCGAAGAACAGCGACTGCCACTGACGCACCATGCCCAGCACTGAGTTGTTGATGAGGGCAACCTTAATCGGGATGTTGTTGATCGTGCAGGTAGCCAGCTCCTGGTTGGTCATCTGGAAAGAGCCATCACCGTCGATCGCCCACACGACCTTGTCGGGGGCACCGACCTGGGCACCCATAGCTGCGGGGATGCAGTAACCCATCGTGCCCGAACCACACGACGAGATGAAGCTACGCGGGTTGTCCAGTGTGATGAACTGAGACGCCCACATCTGGTGCTGACCCACACCCGTCACGTAGATGGCGTCGGGGCCGACGCGGTCAGACAGCTTCTTCAAGACTGCCTGGGGTGCCATCATGCCGTCTTCGGGGGTTGTCCAACCGATCGGATACTTAGTGCGTAGGCGGTCCAAGTAGCGCCACCAGCCGGAGATGTCCTCAGCGCCGTCGACCGAGGCCTGGACGATTTCCGCGGTGAGGATCGGCAGGGCGGTCGCAAGGTCAGCGACGATGGGGATGTCCGCGTGACGGTTCTTAGAGATCTCTGCGGCATCAATGTCGATGTGGACCACGGTCGCGCGGGGCGCAAACGAATCGAGACGACCGGTGACACGATCGTCGAAACGGGCACCGAGGGCAACGATCAGATCCGCACGCTGCAGGGCCCCCACAGCGGCAACCGTCCCATGCATGCCCGGCATGCCGAGGTTGTGACGATCAGAGTCGGGGAACGCTCCGCGAGCGGTCAGGGTCGTCACGACGGGCGCATTAGTGGCCTCAACGAGGGCAGCGAGTGCCTCAGTCGCGCCGCCTCGGATGACACCACCGCCGACGTACAGCACGGGCGCCTGTGCTTCCACGATCGCTCGAGCTGCAGCACGAACCTGCTTCATGTTCGGGCGATCAGCGACCTTGTAGCCGGGCAGGTCAAGGGCGGGGGGCCAGGAGAAGTCCATCTGCGAGACCTGGGCGGACTTGGTGATGTCCACGAGCACGGGACCGGGACGTCCCGTAGCAGCTAGGTGGAAAGCTTCGGCGAGACGGGCGGGAATATCCTGCGGGTTCGTCACCAGGAAAGAATGCTTCGTGATGGGCATCGAGGCACCCACAACGTCCGCTTCCTGGAAGGCATCGGTACCGATCAAGGAGGCACCAACCTGGCCCGAGATAACGACGATCGGCACTGAGTCCATAGCAGCATCGCCCAGGGCAGTCAGAACGTTCGTCGCGCCCGGCCCCGAGGTGACCAGCGCGCAGCCAACTTTTCCGCTTGCGATCGCGTAACCCTCGGCAGCGTGCCCGGCACCCTGCTCGTGTCGAACCAGAATGTGACGAATCGCCGTCGACGCCATCAGCGGGTCGTAGGTCGGCAAAATTGCGCCGCCGGGCATACCGAACACGTCGGTCACTCCCAGGGCCTCGAGGCTTGCCACGATAGCCTCAGCTCCAGTCATTCGGGTGGTGATACTCGTGTCGCTCACCAGTCGTCCTCTCAATCGTCGGGACCATCTCAAAGAAAAAACCCCGTCAAAACCGTGCAGCAGCGCGGGTGCGGGGAATAGGCGTGCGATCCATCCTCACGTTACGCGGCAGGCATCGCACGCCCAGGTACGATGACCAGGGCAAAGATTCCAATCCCACGAACGTTGAGCATGTCAATACGGTATCTCGCCCGCGCGAGACGCTCCCAACTATCTCACTGTGCGGACCTGTGTGTCACCAACGTCATCTAGGACGATGGACTGAGATACAGAGCACCCATAACTGGTTTAATTGACACGTAGCGCACACCTTCAATTCACGACACGGAGTTCTCATCGTGGAAACGATCTTTGGGGTATTACACGACCAGCCGGTGCTGTTCCTGTTCCTCCTCATCGGCATTGGCATGGCCTTCGGCAAGGTCACAGTCAGAGGCATCGGCCTGGGGGCCGCTGCCGTTCTCTTTTTCGCCATCGTCATGGCCGCGTGGGCTCAATCCTACGACATTGAACTACGCGTCACGCCGCAGCTGGGGACGCTCGGGCTGACACTCTTCACCTTCGCGATCGGAATGAACTCCGGCGCATCATTCTTTCACAACCTCAAGACAGCCATCGGCCCGATTCTGACGATGGTCGCCTTCTACGGCATTGCGGCGGCCCTAGGCTTGTACGTCGGCAAGGCCATGGGCATGGATGTCCCCCTCATCGCCGGAACCTTCGCGGGTGCCGCCACGAATACCCCCGCGCTCGCTGCGGCGGGCGAGGCTAGTGGTGACCCCGCGCGGGCAACCGTCGGGTATTCGATTGCCTACCTTTTCGGTGTCATCGGAATGCTCGCCGCATCAATGGCGGCCCTGCACTATGGCCGCAACGACAAGGACGCGCCCTCTCCCCTGTCGAACCGCACCATCCGTGTGGAACGCGACGATCATCCGTTCGTCGGCGACATCTACGAAAAACTCGGAGAAAAGGTCTCCTTCTCGCGCCTGCGTCGCGGCGAGACCGGCCCGATTACTCGCCCACAGATGTCCGACACGCTTGACCAGGGTGATCTCGTGACAGTCGTCGGACCACGAGAACTGGTCGCTCGCGCGGCAACCGAGCTAGGCCACGCCTCTTCGCACTCGCTCATGCAGGACCGCACCTACCTGGACTTCCGTCGCATGACAATCTCCAACCCTAAGGTTTCCGGTCGCACGGTCGCATCTCTGGGCCTGGCCAAGCAATTCTCTGCGTCAATCTCCCGCGTGCGCCGCGGCGACGTCGACATGGTGGCCGAACCCGGCCTCGTCCTCCAGCAGGGCGACCGCGTCCGCATCGTTGCCCCCACCTCTAAAATGGCGGAAATCACAAAGTTTTTCGGCGACTCCTCGCACGGCCTCACGGACCTCAACCCGATCTCGCTGGGCCTTGGAATGGCCCTCGGTATTGCGATCGGTGAATTGCCCATCCTGACCCCGTCAGGCGAGTATTTCTCGATCGGTTCAGCAGCGGGTACGCTCATCGTTGGCCTGATCTTCGGGCGTATCGGGCGTATCGGTCCGATCGCCACAGCTCTTCCCTTCACCACCTGCCAGGTGATGGCCGAACTCGGGCTACTTATCTTCCTCGCCCAGGCCGGCGCGAAAGCGGGCGGCCAGATCCTTGAGGCTTTCACATCGGGCGCCTGGATCAATATCTTCATTCTGGGCGCTATCATTACATCGACGATGGCCATTGGCCTCTACGTAACCATGCGGTGGGTGTTTAGAATGGGTGGAACGAAGCTCGCCGGCCTGCTCGGCGGCGCTCAAACACAGCCCGCCGTCCTCGCCTTCGCGAACGGGCGCACCAACGCCGACCCGCGTGTGGCGCTCGGCTACGCACTCGTCTATCCGGTGGCCATGGTCGGAAAGATCGTCGTCGCGCAAGTGCTCGGCGGCATGTAATACAACGTTGGCAGCGGGGTACCTCCACACCACCCATACACCTCGCAGCCCTGCCAGCGGGCGGGGACACCCCCATCCTCCCCCGCCCGCGCGAATGGGGCCAGCCTGCCCGGGCTGGCCCCATTCGTTTTCCACGAGCACATGCGAGGGGGGTTCGCGTCGACTGCCCCATGAAGGATCAGAGTTATAGGACATGTCGGGGGCGCTGGGGTCAGTCCTGTTCGCCCGCTTTGACGTGGCCATCGTGCCGTCATGTGCCTACCGCAGCGCGTTTCCTTGTGGAGGCGTCCTGCCCAGCCGTGCCACGCAGGGGTTATTGGATAATACGTGTTGGTCGGGGGTTCGTCTCAGGCATCGTCGAAGGAGGCGTCGGTGACGCTGGCGCCCGGGCCACCGATGGGGTCGGTCGTGGCGTGTGTTTCTGTCGTCCGTTAGGGTGCTTGCGTGCTTGCGCCGCCGACAGAGTTCCACCTGATCGGGGTAGTCCTCGAACACGGCGGGGTCGATTGGGGGTGGGCTCTATTGGGAGGGTTCCACCTGATCGGGAAGATTCCACCTGATCAGAAGGGGTTGAATTTTCCTGATTGGGTGTAACGCCCCATTGGTAATAAGCAATATGGTGGAATCGGTGCTTCTCGCTCCCTTCGGTGTGGTCTTCGTGCTGCCTGTCACTTGCCGTGTGGCACGATCGGCGCGAGGTCGAACGCGAAACCGGCGCCTGGCACCTGCTGCTTCGTGTTACGTGAGAGAGTGTTGTAGTGCCGCTCAGGTCCGAGCGATTCGCGTCGCGGCTGGCTCGTGACTGGTGTGAGCGCCTCGGATCTGCGGATGTGCGGGGCTTCGTGGGGCTGGTGCGTGCTTGGCCTGCGGCGGCCTGGCCCCATGGGTGGCTGTGTCAACCCTTCAATGCGCAGCTGGACCCTACTAGTGGAGTATGGGCACACCTGCCCACGCTCCACCTAAGGGGTTAACGTGCGCATTGAGGGGTTGAGGGTGCCACTTGTCGGGTTAACACGCCACTTACCGGGTTAACGGGCTGGGGTTGTGCGTGAGCCGTCCCGGGTATTGTGGAGAGTGTCTTAGGCCGGATTGGAGGTTTGGGATGTCTGG
>NZ_CAUTSL010000087.1:0-5161 GCF_963540955.1 Actinomyces bouchesdurhonensis | reverse complement strand
CGGTAGTTCTTCGCGGCGTTGATACCACCCTGCGCGGCAATGGAGTGCGCGCGGCGGGCGGAGTCCTGGTAGAAGAAACAGTCGACGTTGTAACCCATTTCGCCCAGCGATGCGGCTGCTGCGCCGCCTGCCAGGCCGGAGCCGACGATAATGACGCGCAGCTTACGGCGGTTAGCGGGGTTAACCAGGGCGGCTTCGAACTGGCGGCGCGCCCAGCGCTGCGCGATCGGGACGTCGTGGGAAGCCTTGGTGTCCGCGATCTTGTCGCCTTCACGGTAGAGGCCGTGGATGAGTGTGTCGGTCATGATTGCGTGCCCTTCCTCAGTGGATCAAGCCGGTGACGATGGCGACGGGCGGGGCCATGAACATCACGAAGATGACCAGACCGACCAGGCCCGAGAGGAGAACCAGCGGCTTACGGGTCGCGGAACGCACCCAACCGAGCGACTGGAACATGGACCAGAAGCCGTGGGAGACGTGGATGCAGGCGCAGCCAACGAACACGGCGTAGAGGATCACGAGGACCGGCGACTGGAAAGAGTGGATCATGCGATCGTAGGGCGTGGTGACGTCAGCGCCGAAGTTCGCGATCTTCGCGGGCAGGCTCACGGTGGTGAAGTGAGCGATGTGGAAGATCAGCACCAGCAGGATGATGATGCCGCTCATGCGCATGGTGCGCGCAGCGTAGGAATCCGTGACGGACTTCTTCACAACGTAGCGGGTGGAGCGAGCGCGACGGGAGCGCCTCCACGTGTAGGCGGCAGCCCACAGGTGGATGATGAGCATCAGCGCCATGGCGGCGCGGAAGACCCAGATGAATCCGCCGTGCGGGAAGATCGGCACGAAAGCCTCTTCATGCAGCCAGTGCGCGTAGTCGTTGTAGACCTGCGCGCCCAGGAACATCTTGAGGTTGCCGTAGGAGTGGAACAGCAAGAAGAAAACGAAGACGAAGCCCGAGACGGCCATCAGCTGCTTCATAAAGACGCTGGTGGTCCACGCGCGGCGCTTCTTCGTTGCGACATTTTGAGTGGCCATGTTTGAAAGCATATCGGCGTGGTCAGCGCCGGTTGTAGGACTATCGCACGAGGCCTGGCAAAGCACGCGTTGACACCGTGTCATTTTCCGCTATTTCCCGCGGTTTATGCCCCCTCCCACGAACCTTCACGCGTCGAAAATAACCCCTGTTTAACGCTGCCGATACTGAGCTTTCGATAGCCGAATAATGTGATGCGGACGGTTCCTATTTGGTGACGGCCCCTGCGCCCGGTCCGGGCAGGGATGCGCGCATTTCGAGGGCATCCTCGACAGGGTTGCGGAAGTAGCGCGGCCTGCGCCCAATGTTGGTGAATCCACGTGACTTGTAAAGAGCGATGGCTCCTTCGTTCGAGGGGCGCACGTCCAGGAAAACATCGACGGCCCCGGCCTTACTCGCCCACGCGAGAAGGACATCAAGGATGGCGGCGCCGACGCCTTGTCCGCGCGCGCACTCGCGCACGCCGATCGTCATCACGTCCGCTTGGTCCGCGCCAACTTTCACGCCGCCGTACCCGATGGGAACCCCGGCCTCGTCGGTCGCGATCCAGTAGCGTGAGGCAGGCGAGGAGAGTTCCTCGGCGATCATGATGGGAGTCCAGGGGTCCTCAGGGAAGACCTCGGCTTCCAAGGCAGCGAAGAGATCGCGGTCGCGAAGATCGGCGACGCGCAGCTGGCTGATCATAGGCGCGCGGCGGGCTGGCCCTGAATGTCGGGCCGACGCAGGTAGAGAGGGTCGGTTCGCAGGCGGTCCCCCTGACCGTGGGCCAGCCGCGTGGCAACGAGGCGGCTCATGACGGCAGGATCGAGTTCCACCTGGGGGCCGAGGTCAGCGCGGGCAAGAGCGGAAGATGAGTGGACGGGGATGGGGGCGCCTGCGACGACGAGGCCGGGGGCACCCCGCATGGAACTGAGCAGGGAGGAGACAGCCCCGACTTCAAGTCGTCCCTCTAGGGTGACATCGTCGGGGCCGGCTGCCACATAGGAACCCCAGTAGAGTTCGCGGCGGCGCGCGTCGGCGATCGCGTAGACGCGGGTCTCGGGGGCCAGCACGTCCAGGCCTTGGCGGGCGATGACATCCAGCGAGCAGACCCCGTATGCGGGAACGTCGGCGACGCGGGCGAGAACGCGGGCTGAGACGAGGCCAGCGCGCAGTCCTGTGAAGGGGGCTGGACCGGTGCCCACGAGCACGCGGTCAATCCCCGCGTTGGCCGGGGTAGGAGGAAGTCCCGCGTTTTCCAGTGCTGCACGCACGAGCGGAGTGATGGATTCGGCGTGGCGTCGCCCGGAGTCGTTGCGGGCGCGACCGACGACACGACCCTCATCGATGATGGCGACGACGGTTGCGGCTTGGGTGTCCAGGGCTATCTCTCGCACGCTGAAATCCTACTCGCCGCGGGTACGCTCGTCGCTGTCAGGGGCGGGCGCGGCTGGATCAGTATCCGACGAGGCCACCTGGGCCTCGTCAATGCGCGTTCCCCCGTGGGCGGCGACGAGCGCGTCGAGGACGCCGTCCCAACGGTGTCCGTGCGCGCGCAGGATGATGCGGCGGTGCCCGTCGTCCATGTGCTCCAGGTCGATGACGTTCCCGACGCGCGTGGCCTGTCCGCCGCTCGCGCGCCGCACCTCGATGACCAGGCGGTCCGCGCTCATGGCTT
The DNA here is from genome assembly GCF_963540955.1 of Actinomyces bouchesdurhonensis. Taxonomy (NCBI): domain Bacteria; kingdom Bacillati; phylum Actinomycetota; class Actinomycetes; order Actinomycetales; family Actinomycetaceae; genus Actinomyces; species Actinomyces bouchesdurhonensis. The sequence continues at coordinate 2,471 of NZ_CAUTSL010000087.1, read as the reverse complement.
CGGTTTTGCCGTCTCCCCATTCGACGACGGTGACGGACTCGTCGAGGGAGGAGTCAAGGTCGAGGGTCTCCAGGTCGTTCAGGTCTGTGATGCGGTAGGCGTCCGCGTGGATCAGGTCGGGGCCGCCACACTGGGACGGGTGGACGCGGGCGACGATGAAGGTCGGGGAAGCGACGCGGCCGCGCACGCCCATGCCGACGCCGATGCCCTGCGTGAGGGTGGTTTTACCGGCTCCGAGTCCGCCCGACAGCATGACGAGGTCTCCGGCGGCCAGGATACGCCCGAGGTCCTCGCCGAGTGCGCGCGTCTGGTCGGCGTCGGAGGTGTCGACGGCGTAGGTGACAAGGGGCTGATCATTCATGAGCCGCGCCCCCGTCGGTGCTGTCGGCCCTATCGACGTAGACGCGGGGTATGTGTGCGCCCAGGCGGGTGACGATTTCGTAGTTGATGGTGGTTGCGGCGCGCGCCCAATCGTCGGCCAGCGGATCGCCGTCGTGTCCGGTACCAAAGAGGACAGCGAGGTCACCGACGGTCGCGGGCGCGTCCCCGCTGCATGCGGTGGGGGTTCCCGCATCGCCGCCTGCCGGGCCGAGGTCGATGATGAACTGATCCATGCATACGCGTCCGATGAGGGGCGCGTCGAGGGGGCCGGAGGCGGTGTGGACGGTAACGCGCGCGCGGTTGGAGGCGGCGCGCAGGATGCCGTCGCCGTAGCCGAGGGGAACGAGGCCGACCCAGCGGCGCGCGGGCGCCACCCAGGTCCCGCCGTACGAGGCCGGGGTCCCCTCTTCGATGACTTTGACGGAGGTGAGGGGGGCACTCAGGGTAAGTGCGGGGACCAGACCCAGGTCGGCGGCGGAGGAGACGGCGGGGTCGGGGCTGAGGCCGTACAGGCCGATGCCGGCGCGGACCATGTCGTAGTGGGTCTCGGGGTGCCAGAGGATCCCGGAAGTCGCTCCAAGGTGACGGATGCGCGGCGTGACGCCCGCGTCGGCGAGGATCGCCAGACCTTGTTCGAAGATACGCACGTGGTTCGCGGTCGAGGCGTTGCCCGCCTCGCTGGGGTCATCGGCGCGCGACATGTGGCTCCACGCGCCGACGACGTCGACGAGGCCTTCGTCGGCCGCCATGCGCAGGGCCGAGGCCAGGGCGGGCAGGTCTGCCAGGGGCGAACCCGCGCGTGACATCCCAGTGTCAATCTTGACGTGCACGCGCGCGGGGCGACCCACCTGCCGGGCTGCGGCGCAAATGTCGGCGAGGACCCAGGTCCAGGACACAGACACGTCGATGTCGGCGTCGATGGCCGCGGCGAAGTCTGAGGAGGAGGTGGAGATCCACGCGAGGATGGGCGCATTAGCGCGGGCGACCCCGGCCTCGTCCAGGCCTTCGCGCAGCGTGAAGGCTTCGGCCAGCTGGGCGACCCCCAGCCAGTCGGCGCCGCCTTCCAGGGCCGCGAGCGCGACGGGGAGCAGGCCGTGCCCGTAGGCGTTGGCCTTGACGGTCGCGAGCTGGAGCGCGCCGGGGGCGGCGGCTCTCAGGACGCTCAGGTTGTGCCGAATGGCCGTCAGGTCGACGACCGCTTTGGACGGGTAGTCCCGTCCCTGACCGTGTTCGTTCGTGGAAGTCACTCCCCTAGTATCTCACGCGCACCCCTCCCCGCCGCTTGGCCGGTCCACGGATGCGGTGCGCTCAGCCCCGTGACCGCCCATCTCAGAACCCTGGTATGGCGAAGACCTCCGGGATCGCGTCGGCAATGTCGCGCGCCTGGATGGGGGCACGACCGTCGTACCGGTCGGCAGCCATCGTCGCCGCTCTTCCATGGATCCATACGGCTGTGGCCAGTCGCTCGGGCGTGACAGCCTGCGCCTTCCCGTCGGGTCCGGGCAGCGCCCCCTCGTCTCTGACCGGGCGCGCCAGGATGCCGGCGGTCAGGCCAGCCAGGACGTCGCCGCTGCCGGCAACCCCCGCCCACGACGTGGTGGTCGGCGCGACCACCGTGGAGTCGCGGCGGACGACGTTTTGTTCCATGCTGTCCAGGTCGGGGAAGCCCGACTCCGGGTCGATGAAGCTCGCCAACAGCGCCTGGTCACGGAGCATGTCCGCGTATTCGAAGGAACGAACGACCGTGATGGGACCCTTGAGGACGATGTGGCATCCCGTGGCCTCGTGGAGGAGGTTCGCGTAGCGGAGTGGGTCCGCTGATACGTCTTCTCTGGCGGTCGGCGCGCCCAGACTGGTGAGCAGGCGCGCGGCCTCCCCATGGTGTGGCGTGAGGACCGTCACTTCAGGGTTGATGACGTCAGCAAGATCGGGGACCAGGTCGAGGGCCCACGCATCGATAACGAGCGGCATCCCACAATGGCCACAGAATTGAGCCAGTTCGAGAGCATCCTCACGGCGGTCTTCATCCAAACCAGGGCCGATGAGGGCCGCCTGGATGCGCCCGCCCACCATGACGACGCCCGGCTCGG
>NZ_CAUTSL010000086.1:0-5267 GCF_963540955.1 Actinomyces bouchesdurhonensis | reverse complement strand
CGGGCGCCGGGGTGGTCGGCGTCGGCTCGGGCGCCGGGGTGGTCGGCGTCGGCTCGGGCGCCGGGGTGGTCGGCGTCGGCTCCGGGGCCGGGGTGGTCGGCGTCGGCTCCGGGGCCGGGGTGGTCGGCGTCGGCTTCGGCTCCACCGAGCCGTCTCCATCCGTACCACCGTTCGACTTCACCGAAGCCGTCGCTTCTAGCTTCATGCCGTTGATCTCGGCATGATTGGTGACGCTATTCTGGCCTTCAGGCACCTTCATCTGCTCAGGCGGGTAGGTGATGCAGGTCTTAGACCCTTCTGGGGCTGTGAACTTGATCGTGTTGTCGTCGATGCGATCAGCAGTAATAACTTCGGTTGTGGCCGGGTCCCACGTGGCAGCCTTCGCACAGCGGACAGTCGTTCCGAGCTTCGTGTCGAAGTCCTTGACCGTATATTCGGTACCAGGCGTTGCAATCCACTTGATGCCCCACCCGACGGTGCCGTTGTCGTTAGACCACCCAAACTTAATGCTGGACGGCTCAGCGTACTCGTAGTGGGCCGGACCATCACAATCACTTGTGCATGTGCCTTCGCCGTTCTTGTCACCCCACACAAGCTTCTTCACGGCCTCACCGTTGAGGGTGATCGTCCCCTCAGTCGTGCCGACAGCAGCGTCCTGAAGGCGTGCGCGCGCCCACCAGGTTCCCTTGACGTTGGTCTTGTCGGCGTAAGCTGCGGGGACCTGGGTCACCTTGCAGGTCAGCGTCGCCTCATCGGCGGTGCACTCACCGACAACAGATCCGTCATTGAGCGCGAAAGGGAACGATGCAGCCCACCTGAAAGGCGCACCACTCTCCGCCGGCACGGTCGAGACCGTGAACTGCTGGCCAATAGCCAGTCGCTCGACAGACCAGGTGCCTGCAACGTTGACCTCAGAAGAGGTCTGACGAGACAAGGACGTGGCCTTCGTGATCTCAGCCTTAATCTCAGGGGCGTTGTCGGCGCCATATGCGGCGCCGTAGGGCAGCGACATGGCTGCGATGGTGAGGGCGGCTCCTGCTGCCCAAATCTGCGTTTTCATCGGTCTGTCTCCTTCTTGTTATTTCGGATTGAGGGAAAGTAGGTGATACCGCGCTCGGCGCGATGCTGAGAGTCCTGCGCTTCGGTCTGACACGCGAGCGCTCGTTTCCTGGCCTGCCGCACGATCTCCCGCGCGGCTTGGTCGTGGCAGGGCCTGTCGTCTGCTGCTTCGAGGCGAAGTGGCAGCGGTGCCGTGCACGTCGAGTCGGTCATCACTCGACCCCCACAGGGAGGGAAGCGACGCGCATAACCTCGAGGACGACGCGGACCTTCTTCCGGTCGAGGTCGACGAACACGCGCGGCGTGTCGACCGCGAGGCAACCGTTGACCTCAGCCTCGAAGATCACGTCCTGCATTGCGAGGCACATGATGTGCGGGAGGGAGTCGTCTCCGGACTGGTCGTAGTACGAGAAATCCGCCGTGCGCTGCAGGAGCGTCGTGCCCTGCGCGCGGGCCTTGCCCGCGTCCTTCGCCATGCGCGCCGCGATGTCCTCGAGGGTCGCCGCGCGAGCCGAGCCGCGCCACACGATCCAGGTCAGGACAACCATCGACGCCAAGAGCGCCAGGGCAAGGCCAGCCAAGATGTCCGCGCTCACAGCGATCCCTCCCGCCACTCTGCGTAGACGAGGACACCGCCGACGACGGCCAGCGCGACGCCCGGGAAAAACAGCCACTCAGGCCACCCCTCCGGATTGTCGAGACCGCGCATCCCGAACGCGATCACCAGCGACGCCGCGACGCACACGCCCCCTATCAGCGACTTCCACGGCCACAAGCGCCGGCCGCGCATGTTATCCTTCTTCATGAGCATCTCCTTCTATTTGCTCTCGCGCCCCGCGTCGCAACCGCAGGGGCGCACTTCTTTACCTTCTTCGCCGGTGAACTTCACCAGCTCGCTTGCGGGGATCCTCAGCAGGCCCCCGACCTTGAACGAGCGGATCGCGCCCGACGCGATCAGCTCACGCACACCCGAGTCCGACGCCTCAATCAGCTGCGCAAACGTGCGCACCCGGTACGCGACCGGCTCCGGCGCTTCCCGCCTCATCGCGCCTCACCACGCTCAGCGAGATCCTCATCGGCGGAGCGCAGAGCGCCACACACACCGCGCACACACTCGCGGCAGCGCCCCGCCGACGAGGAAGATTTAGCCGCCTCACGCCTACGGCGCTCGCGAATGTCGTCAACGACCTCGATGACCTCAACGACTGCACCCAAGAGCAAGCAGCACACCATGCCAAGACAAGCGGCGATGAGCAGCACGATCGCGCAGCACGACATGACGCTCTGGCACGTCATTCCTCCTCACCGCCGTCCCAATCGACGCGGCGAGCCTGCAGGATGACCGAACCCGACGCTTTGTCCTGGATCGCGTACCCGTCCGATTTGGCCGGATCGTCGCCGCGATGCGCCCGGTACATCAGCTCCCACGCAGGCGTGCCGAGCGCTAGCCCGATCTTGTCGAGATCGACCGCGGTGAACCCGCGATGCCCGTTGAGCCGCAGCGAGATGTACGGACGCTTGAGGCCGGTTTTCTCCGCGAGATCAGTGATTGTCATGCCGACGCGAGCCGCTTCGTCGCGTATGACAGCGGCGAGGCGGTCGGCGTGAGTTGCCAGTGTTTGCATCACATCTCCATGTTCGTTGTCGCGAACGGTTACGCATCAAGTATGTTCGCAACAACGAACGTTGTCAAGTCGATTTGCAAAGCGTCGTTCGCATGTGCGAACATTGAACGTATGGGAAACGCACTTATCGCAGCTCCGCTAGATGCTGAGATTGCCCGACTGCTTTCTGAACAACAAAAACTATCCGGCGTCAGTCTCCGCGAGCTATCTCGCTTGTCTGGGGTGAAGCTCACGCGGCTCGGTGACATCCTTAAGCGCGGGCGCGCCGCCACCGCAGGCGAGCTCGAGAGAATCGCCGACGCTCTCGGGCTTGAAGGTTGGAAAGTGCTCTTTGTTGCACAGACAGGTCGCTCGTACACCGAGGCCGACGCTGCCCTCGCCGAGCGCCAATCTATGAAGGATGCGGGCAGCAGCAATCCCCTCTGATTACGCTCGATACCTGACATAGAACTGCCCCTGTGCCGCGAGAGGCTCGATTATCGACACAGGGGCAGAACCGACTTGTGAGACTGTCTTGCCATTTGACATATTTACCATATGGGTAACGAGCTGTGGTTCACGCGATCCGTCGCTCAGGTTCTGCGCGATCACGTCCTTACGATTGCGCACGTCCTCGGCGTCGACTCCGCGCCCTCGCTCGTCGAGGCGTGGTAACGACAGGCGCGGCGAGGCGGTGCTCATGCTCAGCATGTGGGAGTACTTGTCCCGCAACCGCTTCACTGATACAGTGAATCAGGTCATATTACTTATGAGGAGGCGAAGAGGCCATGCCTATTTTCGGCGGTAAGCAAATCGCAGAGCTACAGCAGAGACTCGCGATTGGGGAACAGCAGTACCAGGAAGCCAGGGGAGAGATTGCCCGACTCTCCGAGGAACTCGTCCGGCTTAGCGGCGAACTCACGGCTGCGCAGGCTGGTCAGGCAAACCTCCAGGCATTTGTTGATGCCCATGGCGGCAAGGCGGCATGGGAAGCAGATCAGGCCGCTGAGCATGCGCGCCAGGCGCTCCAACAGGTTCGCACCCAATGCGCAGAACAAGAACAGGGAATCCGCGCTGATTTGGAGCGACTTATAAACGAGGAGGCAGCCCTGCAGGAGAAGCTTCACCCCATGCGCGTCCAAGTCAAACTAGAAGAAGCAGGTTTCACTGAGTATGATCACCCTGCAAAAGATTCTGTCGAGCTGGCGGCCGCTTTGCGAGACCTTCGAAAAGACGTACAAATGGCAGTTCGAAGCTATAGCGCAGTTGAATCGCTTGATGATTTCGAGCCTCCCCACACGAAAAGCGGCCGGAACAAACTCGCGAAAGATTCAGCAAGGCTTGCGCTAATGGCTTTCAACTCACAGGTTGATTCAATCATCGAAGCGGCAAGCGCTCGAAACTACGAAGCAAGCCTCGCGAAGATCTTCAAGGCCGCAGAGGTTGTTGAACGACAATGCACTGTCACCGGCGTGAGGGTCAAGCCAAACTACGTGGAACTCCGCGCTCGAGAACTGCAACTCGCAGTCGACCATCTCAAAGCAAAGCAGCTGGAAAAAGAGCTGGAAAAAGAACGCAAAGCAGAACTGCGAGAGCAAGCAAAAGCGGAGCGAGAACTCCAAGCCGAGAGGGAACGCCTCGAAAAGGAACGGCAACACTACCTCAACGTCCTCAAGACGGTCGAAGAAATCGGTGACGAAGCTGAAACTGCGCGCCTCAAGCAGCAGATCGTCGAAATTGAAAAGGGGATCAACGACGTCGAGAAGCGCGAGGCCAATATCCGTGCAGGCTATGTCTACGTCATCTCGAATATCGGGTCTTTCGGCGAGCGGATGGTCAAGATCGGCATGACACGCCGCCTCGACCCCATGGACCGCGTCCGCGAGCTCGGAGACGCGTCCGTGCCATTCAACTTCGATGTCCACGCCCTGTTCTTCTCCGACGATGCAGTGGGAGTCGAAACCGAGCTTCACCACCGCTTCGCAGCCAAACGCGTCAACCGCATCAATGCGCGGCGCGAGTTCTTCTACGCAACCCCCACAGAGGTCCGAGACGCCCTCAAGGACATCGCCGGAAACCTCCTCGAGTTCACCGAAGAACCAGAAGCGGAGCAGTATCGGCTCAGTCTCGAAGAAGCACGCGCATCCGCTCAATGCTGAGGACGCTGCTTGTCCCCGCACCCCTCCATGCGAGTACTGCGGTGCCAAAAGTGTCAATTTTGCTTCACGCGGGTCTCCATGCGCGCGATCATTTCCAGCTCGTAGGCCTCATCCGAGCGCTGATAACGCGCGGCCATGTCCGGGTCAGACCAGCCATACCGAGTCATCAGCGCTCGCGTCGTGGCGCCCGCCTGGCCGTACCTGGTGGCTGAGTAGTGGCGGAGTGCGTGCCAGCCGCCGGAGTGCCCGTCTAGTATCTCGATACCTGCGGCGGCCTGCGCGGCAGTGAGCAGGCGTGTGAGCGCCGTGTCGCGCGCATAGCCCGAGCCGCGCAGCGCCGGGAACAGGATTGCCTGCGGGCCGGGCGCGACGTGGTGACGCAGATGTGCACGCATCGTGGTAGCGGTCGACGCCATGAGGGCCACGGTCCGCACGCCCGCGGCCG
>NZ_CAUTSL010000085.1:0-5606 GCF_963540955.1 Actinomyces bouchesdurhonensis | reverse complement strand
CCACTGTCACTCAGCTTTCGCAATATCTTGGGTGCTCGAAGCGGAGCGCCGAGCGTATGGTCGCGCAACTGAAAGAAGAAGGCGCGCTTGAGCGTCAGGGGAGTCCCCGTTCGGGCGTGTGGGTTGTCCGCGGTCTCGGCCGCTAGGTCCGCGATCAGAACTCGATGTGTTGGCGCGGGGAGAAGCCTCGCTCCTTGAGCGTTCCGCTCACGTAGTCGAAACGAGTGGGGGCACCTTGATGATGTGCATGACGAATGGCATGGCGCGCAGGCGTTCCATGATGTACCCCTTCGGCTCTCGGGGGCTCGCGTCGTTGGGCCTCATCTCCAGGATGCTGAGGAAAGAGACCCCTGCTGTCAGATTTGCAGCCGTTTACAGATACGATGAGCCCATGACGATCATGCTTGTGCCCCTGACTGAGACCGAGCGTCCTGCGCTGATCGCGGACTTTCAGGAATCTTTCGAGCACTTCCAGGGCAACCCGCAGGGATCCTTCGTGGGGGAGCGTCTCGCCGCGCGTGAGCAGCCTCCGGCTGGTCCCAGCGAGGGCGGTGCAACGGCGCAGCCGATTCTCCCACTGTCCGACATTGAGGAGTCCCTGAATGCGCCGGGAGCGCTCGCCTATCGCATCCTTGAGGACGGCGAAGTCGTGGGCAACGTCATCCTCACTGTCGTCGGGCATCGAGGCGAGGTTCTCCTTTTCGCGATGAAGGCCTCGGTTCATTCCAGGGGAGTGGGGACGCGCGCCTGGTTCGCCATCGAGGCCGCCCACCCGCAGGTGAGGGAATGGACCCTGGTGACGCCCTATTTCGAGGTGCGCAACATCCACTTCTACGTCAACAAGTGCGGCTTCCACATCGTCGAGTTCTTCAACGAACATCACCCCGACACCTCGCATCCCCGCGGAGCGGGCGAGCCGATGGGCGAGGCCGACTACATGTTCCGCTTCGTCAAGCGCCTGGGCCGCTAGTGGTGTAGCCGCTCAGTCGACGTCCTCGACCTTATCGGTGTTCAGGGTCGCCCTTCCTCGGTCGATGCCTGGGCGCGCTGCGGGCGCGCGCTTGGGTGAGATATGGGGTGGCAGCGATGTTGCAGCGGGTTGTTCCCGGCGCTTAGCCCCGGCCTCGTGGTGGGGACTATGAACGAGGCCTGGGTGTGGTTGGCCGTTTAGTGAGCAGATCGCATCGATGACCGCCGCTGGCGCTAGAAAACGGGTGGGCACAAGCCGTTCTGAAATGATGACATTGTTTGGTAATTAAATACCGAAAAAGGTAGTAGTCTGTACTTGGGGTACGGGACCACTAGTCGTGGAGAAAACGATGCCGGGGCACTGTCACCCAAAGAACAATGATGATCGCGCGGCGATAGATGGACGTGAAGGAGCGTTGCAATGAGTGGAGTCGAGGAAGTAGTGGCGGAAACCTCGAAGAAGACGGGGAGGGTCAAGTACTTCGTTGCTGCAGGTGTTCTTGCACTCGTTGCTGTTGTCACCTGCGTCTACGTGTTTGTCATTGCTCCTCATAATCGGGCCGTCAAGGCGTTCGAGGTGGCAGCTGCACAGGTGCAGGAGAAGAACAGTGCGCTGCAAACCGAGATTGATGCCGCTCAGCAGTCGCTCGATAAGGGGGACAAGCCGCTTGATGTGGCGACGCAAGACGCTCTGACGGTTGCATTGGCCGACGCTGGCCTTGCGCTCAGGGCAGTTCCCGAGATGCCCTCGTCGACCTCCGATATTGAGGCGGCGACCGAGGCGCTTAATCAGCCGCTCGACTACTCCGCCACGTCCAAGACCCTCGCGGAAGCTTCACAAGCGTTCGACAAGAGCGTTCGCCAGCTTCGTCAGGTGACGGCCCCTTCCCAAGATTTCGTGGTGTCGCGTCTTGGGAAGGTGCCTGGGGTGTCAGACATTGAGTCTGTCACCGAAGCCAATGACCCCAACAAACAGCTGAACAAGGCTGGAGGCTACACGGCGGCAGTCTACTTTCATTTCAGTGGCGTAGAGGGTGTCGAGGGTGTCGATTCAACGCTTCCTTCGATTCAGATTGGAACTGACAGCGGAGGGTGTATTGAGGTCTATCGAACCGTCGAGGATGCTAATAAGCGAAATGGCTACCTGGCGAGCTTCGATGGACAGGGAGTGTTTGATACGGGGTCACACAAGGTGTTGGGTACGGTCATTATCCGGACATCGCACTTTCTGACGGCCTCGCAGCAAAATGCGCTGACGGACGAGATCGAGGCTATTCTGACTGAGCTCGACTAAAGGCTCGCGACTTGTGGTGAACTGACTAGGGATGCTCCATCCTTAGTCACTTTCCTCTTTTGGGGCTTTTCCGATGTTCGGGTTCCGCGTGCGCCAATAGGCGTAGTCGCTGTGGATGTACTTGTGTTCCCACACTGGATTGCGTGGGCCCCAATCGTACATTGGGCAGTCCGTGGTGACGTCGTCTGCCAGCTCGAGGATGACGTCGACGAGCTCGAGCCTGTCCACGAACCTGTCGGTGATCGCATTGAAACCGATTCGTGCTCCGACGAGCATTCCCGCGATTGCCGCCGTGTTGTTCGAGTCTCCGCCGTGGTTGGCGGCGAACGTCATCGCTCCCGCGATGTCGTTCTCGTGGCGTAGCGCGCAGAGGATGCCAATTGCCAGGGCCTCGTCGGCGATCCACCCCTTGCCGAGGGCGTGGGTGGCCTCCTAAACAGATCCCATCGACTTTGCCACAGACAACGCTATGGGTAATGCTCGCAATGTTACGTCGATCAGGCGTTGGTACTAGGGGGGCGTAGAACTGCTGCTCAAGGATTGTGCGCCAAACGGCGTGCGTGGTGACAGTCGATCGGATCGTCGGTGTGTGCGCGATGATACAGCTTGGAGGAATGGGGCAGTCGGTAACCGCCATATCACATTCGATCAAAAGGCGTGGCGAAATTCTGCGGGGCGAGATGGGGTGCTAGGATGACTGTATCCCTCCTGGGAGTCACTGCTTACACACTAGATGACGTTAGCCAAGCACGTGATGAAAGGAGGTGAGGGAGCTATGGAAAACCGTAGTAAACGGTTTACGGCAGCTCAAAAGGTGCGGATCGTCGAAGCAGTATGCGCAGTACTGGCGGCGATGATCACTACCTTCGGCCCTGTATTGCTCTCAGGTTTGCTGTGAACCATCCCCAGTGGGGTTGTGGGCGATTGCCGTCGCCTACAACCCCATCTTTGCACAATGTGATATACTTTTCGATTTATGTGAGGCATGTCACGTGTGTTGATGGGGTGTATGTGCCTCTATCGGGATTCGATGCGTTTGTCCTTACTATGGGGATGGTGCTTGCAGCTCGTTAGATTTGGTTTCGTTAAGTTGGAGGTCATTTTCTAAGTTCACCTGAGTCGGATCTTCAGTGGGCGCTTATTGAAAGTGCGTGCGCTATCGATTCTTCTGTCCTTGACCACAGTGCTCCGCGTACCCTTGAATCGTGAAGGTTCTTGTCGTTCCCATGGTCGCCCGCTCGCGGATGGGCGGGCCGTGGTCGCGTGCGCAGCGCGTCGCCCGCGCCTTCCGGGATGGCGGCCACGAGGTCACCCTGGCCTGGGGAGACGACGGCAACTGCGCCGATCCCATCGCTCCGACGCTCGAGATCCCGGTACCCTCACCCCTCGGCCTTCCCGAGGCCATCGCCCGCCACACCTTCCCCCTGGCCTCACGCCTCGGCCTCATGGGCCGCAAGCCCGTGCGCAGCTTCGAGGAGGTCCTCTGGTTGACCGGTGCTCTTGACGAACGCTACACGCGCGCCGCCGTCGAGGTCCTTCGCGCCCACATGCGCGCCTCGCGCCCCGACGTCGTCTACTCCGAATTCAGCCTCGCCGCCGTCATCGCCGCCCGCGCCGAGGGCATCCCGTGCGTGGGCAGCGGCTCGCAGCCGACGACCGCCGCCTACGCCTCCCACCCGCGTAAATCCGGGGGAATTCGACGCCTGCTGCGCGACATGGGAATGCCCGCCCCGGCCTCGTCCCTGACCGTTCTCGAGGGGATGCGTCGGCGCTTCATCCCGAGCTGCCCGACCCTGGAACCGCGGGTGGGGGAGCGGGCCGTCTACTGCGGCTTCCTCGACGAGCCGCCCGCCCTCACGGGTAGACCCCGAGATTGTGCCCTCGTCTACCTCGGCGCGGGCAGCGTCCCCGCGGGCGTGGCCGTGCGCGCCGGGCGAGAGCTCGCCGAGGCCCTCGGATGCGACGTCTACGTCGCGGGAGTGCCCGTGGCCACCCAGGTCGCAGGTGGCCACACGGTAACCTGCGCGCCCCGCTTCGACGTTGCCGAGCTCCTGCCGCGAACCCAGGTTTTCGCGCATCACGGCGGGCAAAACTCGGTGATGGATGCCCTGTCCCGTGAGGTCCCGCAGGTCGTCGTCCCCGGTCGAGTATTCGAGCGCCAATTCAATGCCGAGGCCGTGGAAAACGCGCGCTGCGGCCGGACCGTTCGCGCGCCCAAGCCGGCTCTCATCGCACGCGCCGCTCGCCGCCTCGTCGATGAACCGGCCCTGGCCTCGGGAATCCGAGGGCTGCGCGCGGAACTAACCTCGCTGGGCGGAGCCGAGCGCATCGTGCGCGAGGTCGAAGAACTGGCCCGTTAGCCTCACTCCCAGCCGCGCAGGATCGCCTCCAGGCCACGCTCAAACTGGGCGTTGAAATCGTAGCGGCCGTCCAGGAGATCCTCGATGAGCGGGCGCAGCGCCTGCGCGTCCTCGGGATCAAGCGCGGCGCTCGCGGCCGACAGATCGACCGGGCGCTCGGGGGAGCCACCCACCGGGGGAACGACCTCGGCGGCGACGAACGCCGTCGTGTAGATCGACACCGCGTTGACGAGACCCAGCATGTCCGCGTTCGGCGTGAAACCGCGCCGCGCCAGCGTCACGAACACGCGCGCCAGGAGCGACAGCTGCTCGGGCGTCGACATCGGGTGCGTGAGCAGCAGCATGACCGCGCCCGGGTGGGAGCGCAGCGTCGCCGCCAGGCACTGTGCGTAGGCGCGCATGTAGGCGAGCAGGGGCGAGGCCGGGGCGCCCTCGGTCGGCTCCGATGCCTCGTGCGCGGGCCTCGCTTCCGCGTCGACAGCCCCGTCGTCGACGCGGGCCAGGAAGGCCTCGAACGTGAGGCGCCAGACCTGCTCGGCGATACCCTCCAGGAGCGCCGCCTTGTCGGGGAAATGGCGATAAAAAGCGGCCTGGGAGACGCCGAGGCGCTTACCCAAGGACCGCAGAGACAAAGCGGAGAGCCCCTCCTCGTCCACCAGGTCGAGCGCGCTCGACAAGATGATGTCTCGCGATAGTGCGCGCTGACGTGACGACGGCATGGGCTCTCCGCTTCGGTGGTCGTTACTCCCTGTGATACCGGAACTGTATCAGTGCCAGCCCCGCGATCACCGCGAAGAAACCCCACAGGACGCCGATCCGCACCCCGACGTCGGCAAGGCTCGCCCCGTCCAGGCTCACCTCGTGAATCGCGGTGATCGCCCAGTAGGCGGGGGACAGGCGCGCCGCGTGCTGCGCCCAATCGGGGAACGAAGAGACCGTGGAGAAAGAACCGCCGATGCCGGCCGCCAGCATGCCGATGATGT
>NZ_CAUTSL010000084.1:0-5663 GCF_963540955.1 Actinomyces bouchesdurhonensis | reverse complement strand
AGCGCGAGCTGCTCGAGAGGCTGCGCGAGAACTTCCGCGCGTTCGTCGCGGGGGAGCTGGCGGACTATAGGGCCGTCGCCATCGAAGAGGCCTTCTCCGTGGAGGTGGGTGGAGTGTCCGTGCAGGGCCGTATCGACGCCGTTTTTGAGCGCGTGAGCGGGGAGGGGCCGCGATTCCTGGTCGTGGATTGGAAGAGCGGTCAGCCGGTCACGCGCACGACCAAGCCGGAAAAGCTGGCCTATTTCGCGACGCAGCTGCGCCTGTATCAGCGGGCCTGGGCTGCGCGCGTGGGCGTGGATGCCGCCGAGGTGGGCGCGATGGTCGCCTTCCTGGTGGGTCCGTCGCACTACACGCTTGAGGCCCTCGAGGGGATGCTTGGCGGCGCCGCGCAGCCGTTGGACCAGGCCGTGAAGGAGGCTCTGGGGCGCTGAGCTGACGGGTCGCCGCCGTGTCCACGTGGTGGCGACAGTCCTGTCGTTGTCTGATGCGACGATCGGGAGTGCGCGGGCCTGTCGTCGTACCCGCACGCTCGCGATGTTCGTGAAGGCAACGTGCTACAGGGACGTGCGTCGATCCTTGTCGATGACGGATGCCCAGTGGGAATCTGCCGCTTGCGCGTCGCGTGACGTCTGCTGGATCGCTCCAGACATCTGGCCGCACCACTTATGCATGGTGTCTCGGCGCCGCTTACCATCCGATTCGAGCTTGTGATAGCCGGAGGTAACGACCAGGAATCCCCAGTTGATGCCGCCCCCCGAAGGCACGGTGATTTCGTCAACCGTTGCGCGCAGGGCGTCGTGTCTGGTCTTGAGTCGAGCCATTTCTGCGGGGTCGCAGGCGAAGGATGCTGTCATGACTGGCGTGCCTCCTCGTCATCGGGGCGGAAGTAGAGGTCGTTGTCGGCGGCGTACTGGCGCGCAGTATCCATGAGCTGGGGGTCCTGTTCGAAGCACACCACGGGGGTGGGCCAGCGTGCGCCGTTGGCCGGTGGTGCCACTTCGATGAGCGTGAAGGTCCCGACCTTCTCAAGGGTCGCGCTCTCACCCAGTTTGAGCTGCTGATACAAGCCTTCTGGCACGTTGATGCCCGCTGACCAACTTACCGTGATCACGGCTTGCGGTATCCCATCGATGATGTCGGCGTTCGTTCCCGTGATTCTCAGGGGGCTGAAGCCCTCAATGAGTTGATACCGGATAGCTGGCTCGAGAGCGATGATCTCTCCGTCGCAGTGTGTCATCTTCTGTCCTTCGTGGTTGGATGAGCATGCGCCCATCAGGGGGATGGTGAAAAGAAGAGTGCTCATAATGAGCGAGATACGTCGGAACAGTTGCTTCATTTCACCGAACCGATAGCGACATAGCCATAATACTTCTGGAAATCCTCCCAGGAGATCGTGAACTCTCCGTTGGGAGTTGAAAGAAAGCTGTTTGAAATGGTGTTTTCTCCATGTGGGTTGACCAGTGTTACGCCCGATTGATCGGCTTGTTTAACCATGTACGAATGCCTAGCGTAAATGTCGATCGTCTGCTGTGTGCCGTCCGGAAGCTTGACGGATACGGGTGCTGTATCACCCCGGAAGTTCTTGCTCTCTCCTGTGCTTGCGACGGTGGGGCGGCCACTGTTTGCAGAGTGGATAATCTCTTGCCTCTCTGACTTGTCATAGCCCTCACCCCAGCCGAAGAACCAGCTGCCCTTTCCGTCGACTTTGTGCGCGTCCTTGGTTGTGATCTTCGGCAGAGCGTCCAAAGAAGAGCCACCGTTGACGCTCTCGGGGTAGACCTGAGCGTAGGCCCTCTCGTAGAGGGAGATGACACCTTTGTGGCCGGATGTGGAAACGCCAACGGCATACGTGTCTTGTACAAACACTTCATGGGAAGGCCCTGAAAATAGTCCGGGTTTCTCATAGATCGTCACATAGTAGCCGTCGATCTTATGGGCGGAATTGTAGTGTGGGCGAATGCCCTGCGCGAGTTTCGCCTGTCCCTCCTTGGAATTCATGACAGCCATGAGCGAGGCGAGGTAGAAGCAATCCCCTATATTGCCCTGATGGACACTTCGAGGGTCGTATTTCCCTTCCGCGAGCATATTGCGCTCATCTTCGATGTTGCCGATGTCGTCCTTTGTGAGTTTCTCTCTTACGAGACTATCGCGAGCTTTGCGTGCACTCGTTGAATCACCTGTGTATGTTCTGGCGTCGAGCGCACCCGCGAGACTCCGAGACAGTTCCTCCGCCGAGTGTTTCAGAGCTTGGTAGCGGTTGTTGTAATCACTTTGAATGCTCAGAGCTTGTTTGCGTAGTTCCCAGAACTTTGACCAGCGGTCCGCCATTGGCGTGGCGTCGAATTGTTTGTCGAGGTCCTGCAGGGCCGGGCGCAGGGTTCCGTTCACGTAGGATGTGAGGGACTTGAGTTTCCAGTAGTACTTGTCGACGTCGCTGGAGGCGGACGTCAGGCCTGCGCCGAAATTGTAGAGGCGCCTCGCTGCGCGCTGGCTCGACTCGCTGTAGTTATCGCGGGCCTGACCGGCCCACCTCGAGATCGAGAACTTGATGGACAATAGGTCAATCTCGGCAGAGTTTGCTTTCTCGGCAGCGGCACTGAGTCCGTTTTTGATGCCCGCGATCTGGTCGGCGTTTCCTGGTGGATCTGAGACGTAGGTTGAAAACCATCCCATGTCGTTTTCCTTATCAACTCTGAAACAGTGACCAAATGCTAACCGTCTTGAAAGGTTTTGTCAATGTCCTCGTGCCCCTCACGTCCGACGGGAGAGTGGTCTCGTCGACGGTTCCACGCAGGGTGTCGTGCCTGCCCTTCAGCCGCGTCATCTCGGCGGGGTCGCAGGCGAAGGATGCTGTCATGACTGGCGTGCCTCCTCGTCGTCGGGGCGGAAGTAGAGGTCGTTGTCGGCGGCGTACTGGCGTGCAGTATCCATGAGCTGGGGGTCCTGTTCGAAGCACACCACGGGGGTGGGCCAGCGTGCGCCGTTGGCCGGTGGGGTCACTTCGATGAGCGTGAAGGTCCCGACCTTCTCAAGGGTCGCGCTCTCACCCAATTTCAGTGTCTCATTCAGGTTGGGTGGAGCGTTATCCCCGTTGAGCCAATAGACACGAATATCTGCTTGGGGAGTACCGGCAATGACAGTTGCTTTAGCTCCGTTGACGACGAGAAACGGAACGCCGTCAATGACTGGTGCCCAAATCGCAGAGGGAAGATCAATTATTGTTCCGCTGCAGTGTCTCATTTTCTGTCCTTCTTCTCTGCCGGCGCATGCGCCGATCAGGCCCATAGAGAGGATCGCTGTCGCGATTGATGCAATAGTGCGTCGGACTATTGCATTCATATGACAGACTTGATTGGTCCTCGTGGAATTTGCTGCGCGCATCGCTGCACCCAGTTTTTCCGTGACGCGCTCGCCGGTGGCTGCGCGTCCTGGACGGGGTGGAACAAAGGGTGACGGGTAGGTCATGACCATTCGCTATCGTCGACGGTTGTTCCCACAAGACTAATGATCGGAGTGAACGTCTTCAAGGTGCGTTTGCTTGACGGCGCTACCGCGTTCATCGGATGGGGCATCCGCATCAGTGCCACGGCCTCGACGACGTGCGAACTGCGAGCCTCGCCCTGGTGGTGGACGCCGGCCTCTCACGGGGAGGCAGTCAGAGACGATCACTGCGCGAAAAGGTTCGCCTCGAAGGAGTAACGCGACGCGCGGTAGATGTGGTCGCCGTACTCCACGATGCGCCCTGAAGGGTCATACGTCGTGCGCTGAGTTGTCAGCACGGCCGCGCCGTGATGCTCGGCGAGGAGTCTCGCCTCCGCCGCGGTAGCGCTGCGCGCGCCGATGACTTGGCGGGCTGAGGTCAGGACGACGCCGCGTTCACGCATGAGATCGTAGAGGGAACCCGATTCGAGTTCCGCCATGGTTGGCGCAATGTCGGCGGGAATGAGGTTCATCAGGACGGCGATCGGCTCATTGTCGGTAAATCGGGTGCGTTCAATGTGCACGATGGGTGCGCCCTCGTCGACCTGGAGCGTGTCGGCTTCCGTCTGCGTCGCCGGGTGAGCGTCGTAGCACTGAATGGTCGTGCGGACTTTGTGGCCGGCTTCCACCAATTCTCGCATGAGGGATGTGAGTTCCATTGGGCGGTGGACCTGGCGAGGAGACACGATCGTTCCGATGCCTCGGCGTCGTGTGAGCAGCCCACGATCGACCAGGCGTTGGAGGGCCTGGCGCGCGGTCGGTCGCGACACGTGGAGGCGGGCAGCCATCGACAGCTCATCTTCGAGGCGCGTATCCGCGGCCAGCGCGCCGGAATTAATCAACTGGGCGATCGGCTCGGAAATCTGGAAGTACAGGGGTACGGGGGACGAACGATCCAGGGTGATGTCCGGGATGTAGGACTCGCTGACGCCAGTGTGAGGAGAGCGGGACATAGACAACCTCGCGTAATAGGACTTTAGCCTCGTGACACATACGGTTACATGGTATCAGTCACACGGGGTTGAGTCGGTACAGACGCACTCGACCTGTTGCCCAGACGCACACAGGGACGCACCAGGGGCCGCGAGCCTGCAGCTAATTCGTGAGCGCTCAGCGGTCCACGGCCTCGTCAATGGCGGAGGCAACTGAACGGGCCACGGACGCCCACGTGAAGTGCTCGCGCACGCGCGCGCCCACAGCAGCGGCGCAGGACGCGCGGCGCGCCGGATCTGTCACGGCCTCGCGCAGGGCGGGCACGAGGGCATCCGTGAGCTGCGCGGACGAAGCCCCGTCGACGATCCACCCCAACTTGGGAGACGTAATGACTTCCTCTGTGCCTCCGCGAGGCGTCGCGATGATCGCGCAGTCGCCCAGGGCCGCCTCGAGGATTGAGGTGGGCAGTCCTTCGGGGTACATCGACGGGTAGACGAAGATGTCGGATCGGCGGTACAGGCTCATGACAGCGGGGAAATCCAGTTTTCCCAGGAAAGACACGGCGGGGTCGGACCCGTAGCGCTCGTGCAGATCGTCCTCGATGGGACCCGAACCCGCCACGGCCAGGCGTAGGGGAACGTCCGGGAGCTCGGCACGTAGCCGCGTGAAGGCATCCAGCAGCGCGACGATGCCTTTCTCGGCGATGAGGCGGCCCGCGTAGGAGATGACGATCTCGGAGTCTGCGCGCCCGCGCGGCCACTGACGCTCGTAGCGGTTGTCGGCCACCGCGGTGTCCTCGGGGGTCACCGCGTTGTACCACACGCCCGACGCCTTGATCTTGAAGTGGCGCAGCCACTTGTTGCAGTTGCGTGAGACGCCGTAGTAGGAGGTGACGTGCTTTTTGACGAAGTGGGTGAGGGCGTGCTCGTAGATGCCGCCGAAAAAGTCGAGGATCGGGTTACCGACGCTCATGTGTGCGGTGCCGTGCTCGATCAGGGCGACCGGACGGCCCAGGCGATGCGCAAGGCGCGCGCCGAGCAGGCTGGTCAGGTGGAAGCGCGTATTGACGATGTAGAAGTCGGCGTTCTCGGCTTCGACGGCCGCCATTGTCTCCTTGAAGCGCTCGTCGCGCTTAAAGAAGGGGTAGCGTTGCTTGAAGAGGTTTTTGGTCGGCAGGCGGTAGATGCGCAGGCCGTCCTTGTCCTCGAAACGAGGCAGGGACTCGTCGTGCAGGGACGTGACGATGAAGA
>NZ_CAUTSL010000083.1:0-5756 GCF_963540955.1 Actinomyces bouchesdurhonensis | reverse complement strand
AACCTATCCACATCCGCGTAACCTATCCACATGCGAGCCACGCCCTCGCAACCCGCACGTGCCAGCACGGTTCAAGCCAGGCACCTGCGCACGTCGACGCCAGCACACGCCGACAACGCCCGTGCACGCCAGGCACCCCACCCTCACCACCCGCTCACGCTCACGCTCACGCGCACGCGCACGCCAGCGTGCAAGTCCACAGCACTGCACACCGATCCCAACTCTCCCCTACGAATGCAAGCGAGCCCGTGATAGATTTGATGCGGAGCGGGAATCCCCCCTGGGCTAGTCTTGGAATAATCGACCGTCGGAAGGCCCGGGTAATGGGCCCCGCTCCCCACTTTTCCCTCCATTTCCCGCGTCGATGTTCTCGCGCGACAGAAGGGATATAGGACATTTCGTGTTGGCGTGTTGCCACCTGCCCCACTGGACGTCAGGTTGCCGCGTGACCTGGCAGCCCATTCGGCGTCCGCGTCACGTGAGAGCGGGGTATTGATCATGCTTTGGCAGCGGGCGCATCAGAACCGGGACGTGCGAGACAAGACCCGCCAAGAAACGCCAGCAGGGCCGATGATGAGAAGGAGCGGACATCGCGGCACCTTGAAAACAATACGAGTGAGAAATAGAGGGCTTTCCCGAAGGATCACACGGTAACCGCACCTATGACGAGCAACAGGCCGATCACCTGGAGCTGACGCCCCACGCGGAATGAGCCCTCCCTATAGCCCTACCGTTGCAGCTAGGGACTGATCGAACATCACGGTTCTGACCCAGGCATTTCGCCCGCGGTCGGCGAGCTTGCGCATGATGAGAAAAGGGTGGCCCACCTGCCCGGGGATCACTCCCAGGTGGGCTGGCTGCCACCCTCTCGAGCATCCTATCACTATTGCGAACATAGGACGAAGCGCGTTGGTCACGGCTCGGTCTCTGGCATCGTCAAGGGAGGGATCGTCGGGCTTGTACGCTCGCGCCGCCGCGCTCCAAACGGGATCACCCCCATCGAGAGGATTGCACCTCGTCGGGAGCATTCAACCCGTGAGGAGCATTCGAGCCGCTAGGGAAGATTTAACCCGATCAGTTGGGGTCGACTCTTGCCGTTCAGGTGTTTCGCCTCATCGGATACAAGCCCCGTCGCGGAGCTGGCCGCCCGTGACGCTCCCGCCATTACCGGCGACGCCTTTCTGGCGTTTGTCGGCGTCCGCCCTACCCGCGCCTGTGCAGCAAGGCCCCGTCAGCGACGCCTTTCCGGCGTTTATCGGCGCCCCGCCGGGCTGCCCTGCACCAGTGAGAGAGCGTGACGCCAGTGAGGGTGCATGACGCCAGGGGTAATGGCAGGGGTTTTGCACCATTAGAAGCATCCTGCCGGCGTGTCGCCGGCGTGTCGTGGCTCTATTGGTGCAATTCCCCCCGTTTGGCGGTGCCCTCGACGTGGGCCGAGCTCGACCGTGCGCCTCTCACAGCGCAATTCCCCCCGTTTGGTGGCGGTGAGGTCACGGTTCGGGATGGTGAGGTCACGGTTCGGAGCGGCGTGGCGCCCAAAGTGCAGACCACCTCGGCGAAAAACGCCGACAACGGGGTGTCATGGACGAGGTGGTCTACGTTTTGGGCACAACGGTGCCCGGCCTGGTGTGTCGCTCGCACGCGAACCGCTGAATATGCGGGGTAACCCCTTTCTTTAACCCCGAATCACCCCCACTCCTCCCCTGCACCGGTTCAGGGATAAACGAAAAGCCCCGAGTCCGTGAGGGCTCGGGGCGTCTGCTCCTGCGACTGGATTCGAACCAGTAACCGTCCGATTAACAGTCGGATGCTCTGCCGTTGAGCTACGCAGGATTGCGACAAGAGAAGATAATAGCAGGCCCCCTCCAGCACTGGCAAGCCAGGAGCAGCCTTCAGAGTATGCACCACATCACGCCTTGGACGGGGCCTTGGCTGACTACGCGCAACACCAACGCACGCGAACAGGCATCAGCAGGCCGGGGCCGGACCGATAACCAGAGCGGACACGCCCCGTGAGCCAGGTCCGAGCCAGCCACACGGGGACAACCACACCACGAGAGCACACACCCACACAAACAGGGGCCTCGTTCAAGGAGCGCTCAAACAGCCACCGCCGTCCCATCCCCCACCAGGGGCCACTGTCCAGGTGGTGCCCGCCACAGCGATAACGGCGTCCCCTCCAAGACGGCCACACATCAGACACCACAATCGGCACAGAGCCTCAAACGCACCCGACATGCGCGGCGTCGCACGCTGAAATATCGCATCTCTCACACAGATACCCTGTTACCATAAGAATCGCTGGTGACCCATCCGACGATCATCGAGAAAGGACTGCAATGTCCATCCCCACCGGTGCACCACTGCCCGCCGCGCAGCCACACCCGGCATACGCCCCATATACCCAGCAGGGAAAGCACCCGCGCAAAGCGCCCCTCTCCGGGAGAACACGGGCACTCACAATCACGATTATTGTCTGTAATGCACTTCTGCCCATCGTAGGGTTACTGGTTCACAGTCCGAGCTTTGCGGACATAGCTGCATACATGACGGTGATCACCCTCGCTGTGATCTATTTAATAAAGAAGACCGCAGCGATGCGCTATGCGCTCGCGGGAGTATCCGTCATTATCCTCTTCGTTGCCTTCCCTATTTTCGCAGCATGCCTAGAGCAGAATTACGTATATCTGGCGTTCATCGGCAGATCGGTCGAGCTAGTCGAATTCGCCATCAGGAACGGTGATGAGCTCCCAACAATTATCATTGTTGTCCTCGCTTTTCTTCTCACTCTCACGTGGCTACTATGCGCGATCGGCCTACTACGCCCCGACAAGGCACCCCGCAGCATGGCGATGCCGACTCCCCTCAATGCTCCAATTCCCTACGGCGCACTGATCGCTCCTTCGAGCGTGTCGGGTATCGTTGCGAATACCGGTCCCATCACGGGTCCTGGCGTCAGTCAATACATGCACGGGCAGGTCAGCCACACACCGGTGAATATGCAGTACGGCTACGGTTATGCAACTTCCCCTGCAGCGCCGAATGATCGACGCAAATCGAGGCGTCTCTCTCTGCGCTCGCAACTGTGTTGCGCCGCCATTATTGTCGCTGTTATCGCCCTGACTGTGGATGCTTTTCTTCCAGACAGTCACGTGTCGGATTTCTTCCGCGACAATCCGGATCCTTTTACCCACTCACCGTTACTTGTTTTCCTTCTCTGCTATTTCGTGACGATGATAGTGGTTGGCATTTTTCTCCTCTTGCGCTCCAACGGTGCACGTCGAGCTGTCTCGGTCACAACACTTTTCCTACAGATTGTCGTCATCCCCGTTACAGAGTCATTCACTACCAGAGACTTCCCGAACTTAGTCTTTTCGCTGTTTAATCTTTCAGGTCAAGGCGGGCACATTGTCATCTATTGGGCTCTCAACTGCGTGTGGATCCTGGCCGCAATTTTCCTGCAGATTCCCGACTGGCCCGCGACTGCATCGGCCACGGCGGCAACCGCAGGAGTGCCCCCGATCCTCGCCTTCCCGCAGCCAGCGCCGGTCGGCTGGGCGGCGCAGCCAGCACCCATCCAGAACGCGACCGGCCCACTGTTCCAAGAAGCACCGACAGCTACTGCGACCTCCCACACGCAGGAACCTCCGCCACGCTCAGATCAGATGCCACCACAGCCCTCCGGTCGGGTCCCGGCAACGAACGAAGAACAGCTTCCTCCACCGCCCCAGTAGGGCGACAAGTATCCCCTCGACGCCGTCACAGGCGAGGGGCCCGCACGCCACGGCGGCGCATGGTCCTTGAAGGCCATGCGCCGCCGTTCCACGCAACCAATCCACTAATGATGCGCCACGAACCCCGGCCTCGTCCCCACGTCACCCCCACACGACGTTGTCCACGTCCACGCCGCGGCAGCGCGCAACCTCCTCGATCGCATCGGCGAGCCACTGCGCGAAGCCCGCCTGCTGCGACTCGTAGTGCTCGCGGAATCGCTCATCATGAATGTAGGCGCGCGACATGATGAAGTGCTTCGAGGGAGTGACCGGAAAGAACTCGCTGAGTACCTCCCGGTGTTCCTCGACGAGGCCTGCCGCCCTTTCGCTGTCAGGAGCGACACCGGCACGGATCGCCTCAATCATCCTTTGCTCAACGTCATGGAAGCGCGCGGAGTTCTGGCGCCACTCGGCGCCATGCCATGAGGCAGTACGCCTGCGCGATTCACGCCAGTCATTGGTCTCGCCGAAGCATTCTTCCGCCTCGTCCTGGTGAGCCGCAAAGTCGGCGTCCCCCAGGATCTCCCCGATCTCTTCCACGGTCAGCGCATTATCGTTCATTGCGTCCTCCAACAGTGTGTCCAGCGCTTCGATCATTGTGTCCGTCCGCGAACGGTGAGCAACGAGCCGCTCTCGCTGCCTCTTCAGGTGTTCGACCGCCGATTCTCCAGAATCGAGGAGTGCCTTAATGTCCGTCAGTTTCATCCCCGTCGCCTGGTAGATGACAATCCTCTGAACACGAGCGCAGTCCTCGGTCGAATACAGGCGGTAGTTCGACCAGCTGCGCGCGGCGGGAGCGAGGAGACCCAGCGACTCCCAATAGTGCAGCGTGCGCACCGTCAGGGAGAATCGCTCGGCGACCTCACCGACCGTGTAGAGGGTGGTGTCGTTGCTCATGACAACGATTGTCGTCCCTGACGCCGCGTCATGGTCAAACGAAAGACCGTTTCCATGTCGCGGCCACGCGGAACAGTACGACGGCATCAGGGCAAATCAGGCCCGTCGCGCGAAAAACTCGCCCAACACGCCCATCTGGGCCCGTCGCGCGAAAATACTCACCCAACACGCCATAAACCGCGATTTTTAGGCCATTTTCCCTCGCTGGCGAACTATTTCGCGTTCGCGTTCACGTCAGATCGCACAGGGCGAACTATTTCGCGCCCAGAGCACAGGGATGTCATAACTTTGAAACCAACGGCATCACTAAACGCCCGCCCCGGTACAAAACTCTCCCAGCAACCACCGTCGCACACCCATCCCGCTACAAACTCTCCCAGCGCGCGAAAAAACGGCTGTTTTTGCCCAAAACGCATAAGCAGGGAGAATTTTGTACCGCTCGCAGAGCACACGAGCTAAGCAGGAAGAGTTTTCAACCGAACATCGCGAGCTCACCCCACCAGCACCGGTAACAAGCCAGAGCCCGCGGCCCCTTCTGCGGGGCACGGGGTGACACTGACATGGTTGACGATCCGGATAGGTTACGACGATCCGGATAGGTTACGACGATGCGGATAGGTTAATAAGCTATCCGGATGCTCATAACCTATCCAGATAGCAACAACCTATCCGTATGCGCAGCCGCCGGAGGGACCGGAGGGACCGGGCTGGCTTCGAGGAGGGACCGGCTGCGATGCCCATGAGTGACGACGGAGACACATACCAGAGATTCCGCATGCAATTCGATTGCGTGAACTTTCAACAAAGCCCAGAAACGTTGCAATTCCAACGATGCCAATTCAAATACTGAAATAGTGACAGAGGAATTGCATGCGAAAGTGCTAGACGCACAATAGCCGCGTCGACCAAGCTGCGGCGCTCGTGAGCAGCGGCGGGACCAGGCCCGGCTTCAAGCCGACACCAACCGCGCAAGCACCGCCGGCGTGGGGGGCGCCGGAGGGTCCGGAGGGCAAGGGCGGGCTTCGAGATCGACCACTCCGAGCCGTCAGGCTCGCGTGTGGCGATCTCGCGGGCGGCCGGGCCCGA
>NZ_CAUTSL010000082.1:0-5857 GCF_963540955.1 Actinomyces bouchesdurhonensis | reverse complement strand
AATTGCAACGACGTCAGTTCATGGTTTGAAGTAACCGCAAGGGAATTACGTGCGAAATTGCTAGGCGGTGAGCGATGAGCACGCTAGCGACGAACAGCGACAAGCCCCGCCCGATTGGAGGCCGCCGCAGGGCCTGCAGGGCCTTGCCGCGGTGCCGGTGGGCGGCAGCAGGGCCCGAGCCAAACATAAGTCGCACGTAATTTAACACGGTCAGTTTTAGAGAACACCTCAAAACGTTGCAATCCCAACGATGTGAATTCAACATTTGAAATACACGTAGGGGAATTACGTGCGACATTGATGCGCAGCGGGCGGGCGGGTCGCCGACCGCCGGCACACACAGCGGCCGGACCCGACGGCGCCGGGAAAACCCCTGGCGCCGCAAGCACCGCCGGAGATCAGGTGGCACCGCAAGCACCGGCCCAACCAGTCAGAACTCCTCGTAGTACTCCGGGTTCTGGTCGGCCTGGCGACCGTCGGGGCGACCGAGGGCACTAATCGCCGCCATTTGTTCAGAAGACAGCGAGAACGAGAAAATGTCGAAGTTCTCGCGCTGGCGCTCAGGGTGACCGGACTTGGGCAGGGGCAGGGCGCCGAGCTGGTAGTGCCAGCGCAGGATGAGGCGCGACGGGGACACGCCTGCCTCGGCGGCCAGGGCGACGATCGCGGGGTCTTCGACGATGCGCCACTTGCGGCCCAGCGGGCTCCACGACTCGGTGAGCACACCAATCTGCGAGTGGTAGGCCAGTGCGCAGGCCTGCGGGAAGTAGGGGTGCAGTTCGATCTGGTTGACGCTGGGGTATTCGCCGGTTTCGGCGTGCACGCGGTCGAGGTGTTCGGGCAGGAAGTTGCACACGCCGACGGAGCGGATGAGGCCGCGGTCGCGCGCGTCTAGCAGGGCTTGGAAGGCCTCGACGTAGAGGCCGCGTTTGGGGTTGGGCCAGTGGATCAGGTACATGTCCCAGTAGTCCAGGTCGGCGCGCATGAGGGATTCCTCGACGGTGTAGATGGCTTCGTCGTAGCGCTGGTGACGTCCGGGGAGTTTGGAGACGAGGCGCAGCTCCTCTCGGGGTACGCCGCAGCGGCGTACGGCCGCGCCGAGGGCACCCTCGTTCTCGTAGTTGAAGGCGCTGTCCAGCATCCGGTAGCCGGCGTCGACGCCAGAAACTATCGCAGATACGCCCGAGGTGCCGCGCAGGTTGTAGGTGCCCAGTGCGATCGCGGGAACGTCCAGGCCGTCGGACAGGGTGTATGCGGGATTCTCACTCATGAGTCAAGCATAGGCGACGCGGAGCGTCCTACCATGGGGGTTATGGCACAGCTTGAACTGGACGAAGTCCACGCGAACGCGGTGGACTATCAGCATTTCCTTCTTGATTCTCCTTCCCCTTATCACGCGGCCGAGGTCGTGGCGCAGCGACTGGTCGACGCTGGGTTTACGCGCGTCGATGAGAAGGGCGCGTGGGATGCGTCCCCGGGAGGTCACGTGATGGTGCGCGGTGGCGCGGTGGCCGCGTGGTTCGTGCCCGAGACGGTCGCCGATGACGCGGGTTTCCGTATCGTGGGCGCGCATACGGATTCGCCGGCGTTTTCGGTGAAGCCGTCGGTGCAGTCGACGACGCCGGATGGCTGGGGCCAGATTGACGTCGAGGTGTACGGCGGCATGATGTGGAATTCGTGGCTGGATCGCGAGTTGACGCTGGCGGGTCGCCTGGTTTTGACGAATGGCGAGGTCATTCTGGCTCGTACTGGTCCGATTGCGCGTATCCCGCAGCTGGCGATCCACCTGGATCGTGAGGTGAATCCGGTGGGGTTGAAGCTGGATCCGCAACAGCACCTGCATCCGGTGTGGACGGTGGATAACCCGACCGGCAGCGTGTTGGAGATTGTCGCTCGCACGGCGGGCCTGGAGGATGCTTCCCAGATCGCGGCCTTTGACCTGATTTTGACCCCCAGCCAGGGGCCGGGTTTTTTCGGGGACAAGGGACAGTTCGTGGCCGCCTCGCGTCAGGACAATCTGTCGAGTGTGCATCCGGGCCTGGTGGCTCTGGAGCGTCTGGCAGCTGAGGGTGCCCCGGAAGGCGGGGATGTCACGGTGTTCATGTGCTTCGATCACGAGGAGGTGGGTTCGGGATCGCGCACGGGCGCGGCCGGCCCGATCTTGGAGACGGTGTTGCGCCGCACGGCGACAGCACTGGGCCGCGATGAGGATGGCTTCGAGCGGATGCTGGCGGCTTCGTCGTGTGTGAGTGCAGACGCGGCGCATTCGGTGCATCCGAACTACGCGGGCCATCACGATCCGGATAACCGCCCGGTGATGGGGAGAGGCCCGGTCATCAAGATCAATTCGAAGCAGCGTTACGCGACGGACGGCGAGGGCATTGCCTTGTGGAATCGGGCGTGCGCGGCGGCGGGTGTGCCTTCGCAAAGTTTCGTGGGCAACAACGCGATGCCATGTGGTACGACGATCGGCCCGATCACGGCGTCCCGCCTGGGGATTTTGACGGTGGATGTGGGCGTGGGCTTGTTGTCGATGCATTCGGCTCGCGAGATGAGCCATATCGATGACCTGCTGACGCTGTCGAAGGCGCTGGGCGCGTACTGGCGCGGCGCCTGAGCGCCCGGCTCACCCGCGCCCGACAAGCCCGAAGGGCGCAGCCGTGCGCGCGGCAAGCCCGGCGGCACCCGGGCACCTGACGCGCGAGCACGCCTGAGCGCATGAAGAAACCCCAGCCTCGTCCATTCGACGAGGCTGGGGTTCTTTCGTCTGTCGGGTGTCCTCAGAAGGATGCAACGGCGGTGACGGTGACGGGCACGTTGCCGCGCGTGGCCTTGGAGTAGGGGCACAGCTGGTGGGCGCGCTCGACGAGGGCTTGGGCGCGGTCGAGGTCGACGCCGGGGATGAGCACCTTGATGTCGGCGGTGAGGGCGAAGGAGTCGCCCTCGGGGCCAAGCCCGATGGTGGTGCGCACGACGGAGTCGGTGGTGTCGATGCCCAGTTCCTTGGCGGCCAGGCCCATGGCGCCCTGGAAGCAGGCGCCGTAGCCCATGGCGAAGAGGGCTTCGGGGTTGGCGCCGTCGCCGGGTCCGCCCAGTTCCTTGGGTGCGCGCATGATGTGGGTGATGCCGAGCGCGGGGACGGAGGAGGTGCCGGCGCGGCCACCCGTGGAGTCGGCGGTGACTGAGTATGCAATCTTGCTAGGTGTATCCATGCCCCCATTCCACCACTAGGACTTCAGTCCCGCAAGGGGTTTGACAGGAACACAAGTCGTTTCGGGCGCGGGGACGAGGCCGGGGCACGCGCGCGGGCAACGCCGCGTCAGGTGGTGAGGAAGTCTGCGTCGGGGCGGCCGCTCAGAGCTTTGGCGACGACACGGCGGAAACGGGCGTTCATGGGCGGGAGCTGGTCGCCGCGGAAGAACGCGGTCTCGCTGTTTTCGCCGTCGGCGGGGGTGGGTTCGCCGCTCACCCACTGCGCTGCGAAGGCGACGTCCAGGTAGGTGGTGACGTCGCCGTTGTAGTAGGTGACAGGGCCGACGACTTCGACGGAGAGGAGGCGGCGCACATCGATGCGCACGTCGGCCTCCTCCAAGGCCTCGCGGGCGGCAGCAATCGCGGGTTCCTCGCCCGGGTCAACGATGCCGGTCACGGGAGTCCAGGCGCCGTTATCGGAGCGGCGCACGCACAGGATGTCGACGGCTTCGGGCGCGATGGGGCGCTCCCAGTCGATCGGCGGGCAGCCGGGGGCCGGGCGCAGGATAACGACGGTCGTGCCGGGCATCCACAGGGGCGCGTGGCCGACGTGTCGGCGCAGCTCAAGGACAAAGTCTGGGGTAGCCATGGCCCTAGTGTACGGCGCTCACAGGAACGAAGTGATCATCGGCAAGAGCAGTATCTTGACGATGATCGCGAAAGCGAAAAGGGTCGCGTAGGCCGCCTCGATGCGCTCGTCGGTGACGCGGGCATCCGCGGCTTGGAGCACGGCCGGCTGTCCGAGGAAGCCGGCGACACCGCCGGCGGCGCGCGGCGCAGACAGGCCGATAAACTTCGCGCCGAGAGCCTGGACGCCGCAGCACACGACGACCATGACGGCGGCGAGGACGGCGGCGCGCCAACCGTCAGGGCTGCCGAGCAGGCTCGCAAACTGCGGGCCTGCGTTGAGGCCGAGAGCCGCGAGGAAAAGCATGAGGCCAATCTGACGGATCGTCAGGTTCGCCGCGGCGGGCAGGGTCCACACGAGCGGACCCGTGCGGCGCAGAGCACCCAGCAACATGCCGACGATCAACGGGCCAGCTGCGGCGCCCAGCTGGAATCCCTGTCCGCCGGGCAGCGGGAAGGACACGATACCCAGGAGCAGACCGAGGACCAGGCCGATGCCGAACGCCATGCCGTCAACCTCGGCGACGCGCCGCTCAGAGTCACCCAGCCACTGCGCGATGTCGTCGAGCTCATCCGTGGGGACGACGACAGCGACGTGGTCGCCGAGCTGCAGGTCGAGGTCGTCACGAGCCAGGAGGTCCAGGTCGCCTCTACGCACTCGTGTGATGACGGCTCCGAATCGCTTCGTAACGTTGAGTTCCGACACGCTTCGCCCTGCGACGTCAGGGTTAGAGACGACGATACGTTCAAACGCCAGGTCGGACCGATCATCCTCGAGGTTATGGTCGAGGATTTCGCCGACCAGGGGAGCGGCGTCTTTGATCGACGCGGGGTCGCCAACCATGACGACATGGTCGCCTGGCAGAAGGTCTTCGCCGGGCGCGATGACGCGCGTACGATCACCGCGGCGCAGGTAGGACAGACGCACGCGCTGCTCGCGCCACGCGGTGATGTCACGCGTGTTGATCTGCTTGGAGATATGAACGCTGACAGCCTCGAGCGACGCACCCGCGAGGGAGGGCGTGTCCTTGGGACCCAGCCACTTCCTCGTGACGGTGATCGTCACGATGAGAATGCCCCCGATGACGCCGATCGGATAGCCGAACGCATAACCGACGGCTGCGTTCGCGTCGCCCGTGAGCCGCGTCGCCGTATCCAGGGCGGGCGCCGCCGTCAATGCTCCCGTGAAGAGGCCCGAGGCGAGGCCAGAGGACAGGCCGAGAAGGCGACCACCGACGAGAGTAATAACTGCACCAACGACGCAGACGAGCGTGGTGAGGGCCAGGAGGTTCGTCTGCTTGCGCAGGTCCTGAAAGAACGTCGCACCAGCGGAAATGCCGACGCAGTACACGAAGAATGCGAGGCCCATTGACTGGACGATCGACATGTGCGTGCTGACAACCTCGGGATGGATGGCGGAGACCGTCAGACCAACGAAGAGAGCACCCGCCGCACCGAAACGAAGGGGACCGATCCGGATCGCCCCAATCGCCGCGCCCAACGCGACGACGACAAACAGCGCGAGCAGGGGTGACGACGAAAAGAGAGCTGCCATGCCTTTCAGGGTACCTGTCACCCCGCACGGCAGGCGTGATGTCCCGAACGAATACCTCGTTATAACGCTCACGACGATGGGTATAGACTGCTTTCAGAAACTGAAAGGACGGTCATGTCGCAACCAGTACCCGGATGGTACCCAGATCCCGCTGGCAGCCAGCGCCTGCGCTGGTGGAACGGTGGGCAGTGGATCGACCAGTACCAGCCCATGCCCGGCGTCACCGTGCAGGGTGCGCCCGCCCAGCACGGTACGCCCACCCCGAACAACCAGCAGGGCGTCCCCGGACCGCGCTTCCAGCAGGGCGTGCCAGGTCCCCAGGGCCAACCCCAGCAGCGCCAGCAGGGCGTGCCAGGCCCCCAGGGCCTACCCCAGCAGCGCCAGCAGGGCGTGCCAGGCCCCCAGGGCCTACCCCAGCAGCGC
>NZ_CAUTSL010000081.1:0-5895 GCF_963540955.1 Actinomyces bouchesdurhonensis | reverse complement strand
CAGACTCGCCACATCACGACGATACTCCGGTGTAAAACGACGACGAGTTCCCATAACAGGCACCTCACTTTCCGCAGGCACACACACCCGCTTAACGAAGTGTCAACAACACAAGCCTAACCCCAGCGGCACAGCTACGAACCCTTTCACCGGAGACACCCAGACCATCAACGGCCTGGTCACCACTACCGAAACAACAGGCCCCTTCCCCCTATCCCACCTCGTCATCAACAACACCGACACCTGGGAAGAAAAACAAGGCCACTAACGGAAGCTTGACAGTGAAACGCGCTACAATCTACCGCCTCGAATGCGTGAAACACGCGTGAAACAGACGAAGGAGGGCGAGAACTAAACCGCGTGGCCAGGCGACGGCAGCTGAAAGTGCCAGGCGCGCCTACGCGATCACCATGGCTGCTGTGCCCGCACACATCAGCACGAGACCACCCAAGTAACGGCGCGTGAAACGCTCGTGAAACATCATGGCGGAGAAGACAACAGTCACCAGGATCGACAACTTGTCGATGGGCACCACCACGGAGGCTGGCCCCTCTTTCAACGCATGGTAATAGGCAAGCCACGACGCACACGTAGCAGCACCCGAAGCCACAATGAAGGCCAGCTCGCGCACGGGGATCACCCCAACTTCACGAATGCGCCCCTGCCCAACCACTATCACCCACGCCATCGCCAGAACAACGAGCGTGCGCACCGCCGTCCCCAGCGTCGGATCAACCCCCGAAATCCCGACCTTTCCGAGAATCGACGTGAGCGCCGCGAACAGAGCGGACGCGAGCGCGTACACCAGCCAGCTGCCACCCCCGCGCAGCGCACGAGGCAGGCCCGACAGGTCGGAAGGCTCGACCATGAGGAGCGTTCCCACCGTGATCGCCACGATCCCGGCCGCCCCCCACGCGCTCACCGGCTCGCCCAGCAGGACCAGCGCCAGGACGATCGCAAGCACCGTCGACAGCTTGTCGATGGGAGCCACCCGAGACACGTTCCCCCGCGCCAGAGCCGCGAAATAGCACAACCACGACGCCCCTGTCGCCAGCCCCGACAAAACGAGGAACAGGAGCGAACGCCCGTCAATGGACGAGACAAAGGACGCGGACCCAGTCAGCGCTGCCATACCCCACGCGCCCACGACCACGACGAGGGTGCGCAGCGCTGTCGCAACCGTCGAACTCATCGTCGCGACCCCCGCCTTTGCCAGGACGGACGTCAACCCTGCGAACAAGGCGGACAAACAGGCAGCAACGATCCACATGCGATCAACTGTACGACCTGCCGCCCACGAGACCATGCCTGGGACCACGCCCATTCTGGTAACCCTGCCTCGTCCCGGACGTGTTTAACGCACCACTGTTTACACGACTCGCCCGCCCCGAGGAGGGCAAACCTGCCACCATATGCGGGTGAGCGACACGAAACAGATGCCCCTGCACTCCTCGACGCAAGAGGCAGGGCCCCTGATGCTGCAGGCCTTCGCGTGGGACATGACCCCCGACGCGAGCCACTGGCGCTACCTCGCCCAGCACGCGCAAGCGATCGCAGACCTGGGCGTCACCATCATCTGGCTGCCGCCCGCCTACAAAGGAAACTTCGGCCTCGACGACGTCGGCTACGGCGTCTACGACCTGTACGACCTGGGCGAATTCGACCAGAAGGGCACAATCCCCACGAAGTACGGAACGAAAGACGAATACCTGGCCGCCATCGACGCCCTGCACGAGGCGGGCATCGCCGTGTGCGCCGACATCGTCCTCAACCACCGCATGGGCGCGGACGCGACCCAAACCGTGCGCGCCACCCCGATCAACCCGCAGGACCGCCACCAGGCCCTCGGCGACCCCGAAACGATCGAAGCGTGGACCCGCTTCACGTTCCCGGCGCGCGGCGGCGCCTACTCGGACTTCACGTGGGACTGGACGTGCTTCCACGGCATCGACTGGGACGAAACCACGCAGCGCAAGGGCCTGTGGCTCTTCGAAGGCAAGCACTGGAACGAGTCCGTCAACACCGAGTTCGGCAACTTCGACTACCTCATGGGCTGCGACGTGCACGTCACCGATCCGCGCGTCAGCGACGAGCTGGACCGCTGGGGCCGCTGGTACGTGGAGACGACCGGCGTGGACGCGCTACGCCTGGACGCCGTCAAACACGTCGGCTCTGACTTCTACGCGCGCTGGCTCGAAGACCTGCGCACCTCCACGGGCCGCCTCCTGCCCGCCGTCGGCGAATACTGGAGCGGCGACGTGCGCGAACTCGAAGCCTACCTGCACGAAGTCCCCAACGCCATGCTCTTCGACGTGCCCCTGCACTACCACCTCCACCAGGCCTCGGTCTCGGACGGAAACGTCGACCTGTCGCGCCTGTGGGAGGGCACGCTCACGGCGTCGATCCCCGAACTGTCCGTCACCTTCGTCGAAAACCACGACACGCAGCCCGGACAGTCCCTGGCATCCACGGTCGCCTCCTGGTTCAAGGCAGCCGCCTACGCGCTCATCCTCCTCAACGAGGCCGGGGTGCCCTGCGTCTTCTGGGGTGACCTCCTGGGCACCCCCGAGACCGGCGACCTACCCGCCGTGCGTGAGCTCCCCATCCTCATGGGCGTGCGCTTCCGCGCCGCGATCGGCCCCCAGCACAACGCCTACGACGACCCCGACGTCGTCGGTTTCGCTCGCGAAGGCAGGGCGGACGTGCCCGGCACCGGCTGCGCCGTCATCCTCTCCGACCGCCGCGCCGCCGAGAAAACCCTGT
Source organism: Actinomyces bouchesdurhonensis (assembly GCF_963540955.1). Classification (NCBI taxonomy): domain Bacteria; kingdom Bacillati; phylum Actinomycetota; class Actinomycetes; order Actinomycetales; family Actinomycetaceae; genus Actinomyces; species Actinomyces bouchesdurhonensis. The sequence goes on along the minus strand of NZ_CAUTSL010000081.1, from coordinate 3,132 downwards.
ACGTGGGCGCCCACCACGCAGGCGAAGAATGGGAATGCCTCATCGGCGGCCACCCGCCCGTGCACGTCACCGACGATGGGACACTCACGGGGGCCGTCAGCGACGGAGGCCTGAGCGTCTACGTCCCGCGAATCTGAACGTCTACGTGCCGCGCATCCCAGCGTTAGGGAACCCCGGCCTCGTCGATGTGACCGGGCCAAGGGCTCGTGACAGTGCGAGCCGACGCGGCACGCGCTCTACTCGCTCGTGCCGCCGAGAGCGGGGATACGCTCAATCTCCTCTTTGAAGAAGGTCTCCGCAGCAGAAATGAAACGCTCAAGACTAATGTCGAGCTGCGCGTCGGTCAAGCCCATGCGCGCGGTCACAAACTGCTCCGCGCACAGGCGCTGGGTACCGTCATCAAGCGATGACACGTAGGCCTTAGGCCAGGTGGTAACACTATTCCAGTCGTTACACGCCTGAAGCAAACGCGGGCGAAGGTCCATCGACACTTCCTCACGTACAGCACCCCACATACTCACGTCCGTGCCCTCGTTAACAACCGAGAATATGTAGAACCCGTTGCGAAAACCGGTGTGCAGACGGCTGCCGTTGATCTCGTAGGCATAGTCGTTGCGCTTGAAAAAGTCTGTGATCCTCTCAATCGTCACCGGTCGGACGATCCTGCGGCGATCAAGTGCCCGCTTGCACTGGTCAATGAGTTCCGGCGCGTGCTCATTACCGGGGTCCATCGCGATGCACTGCTCGAGGTAAGTGAGCGCGCTCTCTTCCTCATCCAGCCAGTACAGTGCGCAGCCGATGCGGTAGTACCAGACCGGGTCGGCCATCCCCTCCGCTTCAATGCCTCGCAACAGATGAACAGCGTGCGAGATGTGCTCGCGAAAAGAATCCATGTAAGGCTGCGCATAGTTAATGTAAGCGCGCGCGAGAAGGCCTGTCAGCTCGTAGTCAATCGACTCCGGCGGCTGGCGTTCAATGAGCGCAATGATCTTCTGATGTTCGTTCTCTTCGTGCAAGTCACTAATTTGCGCGATGAGTTCTGAGCGCGATTCCACGGATGTTCCTCCATCGTGAGGCCACAAATACTGACGCGAACCTAAGCATAACAGGGGTGAACGCAGACACGAGCCGCGTCAATGCTCGTCGCTGTGTAGGGTTACATCGTGAATGAAACCGGCATGAATGACAGCCCGATGAGCAACGAGGCACGTGCGCGCATGAGCGCCGACGACGCAGCCCAGTGGGAGGAAATTCAACAGTGGAAAGCTGCGCAGGTCCGCCCGACGCGCCCGCGCGTCATTTCCCAGCGGATCCGTTCAACCGCGCTGGCGCCCCTGGGGAAGGTGGCGGCTCTCGCACGTAAGGTTCCCGGTGGCGATGCGATCACTCGGGCGGTTTCGTCTGCCGCGTTGGGCCTGGTGGACCTGGCAGCATCTGCGTCCGAGGCGTCGGTGCGTCGCAGGCGCATCCTGAAGGCGTACCGTTCGGCCGGTTATCGCGTTGAGCGTGTGACGGACATTCGCAGCCTGAGCCTCGCGCAGATTCGTGCCATCAAGCCTCGTCTGAACCTCGCCTACTCGGGTAGCGCAGCCGCTGAGGGCGCGGTTAGTGGCGTGTTCGCGTCGGGCGGTTCAGCTGCTGCTCTCCTCGGTATGGGCGTGGCTTCAGCTCCCGGAGTTGGCGTCACGACCTCCGCGATTGCTCTCGACATCGTCACGTTTTTAGCTGCGGCAACGCGTCTCGTGTCTCACACGGCCGCCTATTACGGCTACGACACGGTTGACCCAGCAGAAAACCTCTTTTCGACGATGGTTCTCTCCCAAGCGATCGATCCGGAGGGGGCGGGACGTGAATTTGTCCTGGAGAAGCAAGCGACGATGCTCGCGTTCAATAAGGTGATGCGTGACCTCGCTAAGCGCGGACCCATGGATTCCGTGGGAAACAGTGCGATTGCCGCCGCGTTGAACTCTTTGTTCTCGGCGTTGGGTGCTCGTCTGGTCGGCAGGAAGCTCGCGCAGATCGTCCCGGTTGCAGGCATCATCGTGGGCGCTGGTCTGAATGCTTCCCTCATGCGCACCATCGGCGACACAGCCGACCACCTGTATCGCGAGCGTTTCCTCGTCGAACGCTACGGGCACATTGACGAGGCCGGGGATACTCCCTCGGGCACCGTGAGCGTCACGCTGGCCGACGACATCAGAGCCGACATTGCCCGCTACGTGGAACTCGCGAAGGCCGAGGGGCGTTCGCGTTAGCGACCGCCCCTCGGCTTTGTTGAGGTGGCCGGTTGAGTTAGCCGCGCGAATTCCAGTTTTGCCAGCCGTTCCAGTCGTCGTCTTGAGCGTCGACAGCGATGATTGGCACGCGTGTGGCTGCGTCGCGTTCGTCCACCTCCGGAAGGGTCGGCTTCGTTTCCTCGTCGCGTTCCTTCTTGGAGTGCCTGGACCAGGGCCAGCGGCGGCGGCGTTTCGTTTCGTGTCCCTGCTCGCTGCGCGCCTCATCGTTCCATGAGAACTCCGTATTCCAGTTTTCCTGGAACGCGGCGGGCATGGGCGGGGCCTGCGGCGGCATCGCTGCGGGGGAAGCAACCTGCTGCGCTTCCTGAGGGGGTGCGATCACGGAATCGAAGTCCTGCAGCGGGGATACAGCGTAATGACCAGCGGGTTCCGTCTCGGTCGCCGGGGCTTCCACGGGTGCGATCGTGTCACTATCCATCTGCTGCTCGGGAACCCGATCGCTGGCCTGGGGCGCATCCCAGTTGAAAGCTGAGAACGTGGGGATCTGCGGCATTTGCGCGGTCGTCGGTTCCGGGTCTTCGACCGGCATCGAGTACGAGGCCTGGGCCGGTTCTGGCTGGCGTGCGACGGTCGGCTCGTGTGCGGGTTGCGGAGCGACATACGGCTCGGGCTCGGGCTGCGGAGCAGCGTACGGCTCCGGTGCGGGTTGCGGAGCGACATACGGCTCGGGCTCGGGCTGCGGAGCAGCGTACGGCTCCGGTGCGGGTTCGGGTTCTGGCGCGATGAATGGCTCTGGTTCCGGCTCGGGTGCGGGCTGCGGAACGACATACGGCTCCGGTTCGGGTTGCGGAGCAGCGTACGGCTCCGGCTCGGGTTGCGGAGCAGCGTACGGCTC
>NZ_CAUTSL010000080.1:0-6043 GCF_963540955.1 Actinomyces bouchesdurhonensis | reverse complement strand
ACCTCAAGGGGACGGCTCTCACGGGGCAGTTGGACATTCAGTCCTTTGCGCTGCGGCCCGGCTGGGATGGTGGCGCGCAGTAGCGCAGCGCAGTAAGGCGGCATCGTTACGCGGTGCGATAGTGGGAGTGGTCTTCCAACGAAGACCGCCCCCACCGGTGTCTGTCGTTCACGGGCGCCGAGCGCTCGCGAGCAGCATCAACCTCTACAGGGAGACGCCCACCTGGCCGAGCGCGAAGGCGAACTCCTCGCAGCGCGCCGCCCACCGGCCCTCGCGCCCGGAGGGGCCGGCGTGCCCGGCGACCATCTCGGTGCGCAGGATGATTGGGCGCTCGAGCGGGTCGCGCGCGGCGACGAGGCCGTGGCTGGCTTCCCCGCTCACGCTCGCCTCGTCAGCCCCCGAATCGCAGCAATTGCAGCGTGTGCCAGCCTCGGCCTCGTCCGTGGAAGGTACTTGGCCGGTGGCCTCGCGCAGGCGCTGCACCCACTTGGTGGGCTCGACGAACTCGACGCGCGTGTCGTTGACCGACGTCGTCGCCATGACTGCGGGCAGGAGCGCGCCGTCGGGCACGTTCTCGTACGGCGTGTAGCGGCTCATCGCGTCGAACACGGCGCGCGAGGTCAGCGGATTGCCCCACTCCTCCCACTCGCCGACGGTGAGCGGCAGGGTCGGGTCCAGGATCGTGGTGAGCGCGTCCACGAAGGGCACGCCCGCCAGGATCGCGCGGAAGCGGTCGGGGGCGGCGTTGGTGACCGCGCCCATGAGCAGGCCTCCGGCGCTGCGGCCCTCCGCGACCAGGCGGTCGGGCGCCACCCACCCGGAGTCGACCAGCCAGTCGGCCACGTCGATGAAGTCCGTGAACGTGTGCTCCTTGACCAGCTCCTTGCCGTCCTCGTACCAGGCGCGGCCCATCTCGCCGCCGCCGCGCACGTGCGCGATCGCGTAGACGACGCGGCGCAGGATCGGCAGGCGCAGGGTCTCGAACTCGGGGTCGTAGCTGACCTCGTAGGAGCCGTACCCGATCTGCCAGCCCGCGTGCGTGCCGTCCGGGCGCGCGTCGCGGTGGTGGATGAGGGTGACGGGGATGCGGGTCGCGCCGTCGCGCGCGAGCACCCACACGCGCTCCTCGACGTACTCGGCGGGGTCCCAGCCGGGCGCCTCGTGGGTGCGCAGGATCCGCGTGCTCAGGGCCGCGTTTTCGCTTGTGGTCTCGGGGGACGTACTCTCGGGGGACGAGGCCGGGGCCAGGTCCGGCAGCAACACCTCGGCGACCGTGGGCGGAACGGTCTGCGACTGGAACTCCACGCGCAGCGGATCGGCCCACGGGGTCGGCACGGTCGCGATCGTGCGCACCGGGGCGTCGACCTCCACGCGCCGCCACGTGGGCGCCTGTTCGCGGCGGTCCCACACGTCGACCTGCGTCAGAGAACCCGAACGAAGCGAGAGAGCCACGTAGCCCGCGTGTGCCTCGACGTCGGTGATGCGCTCGCCTGGGCCGGGGCTGCGCAGCGGCTCCCACGATTCAAACGGCGTGAGGGGAGCGGGCTCGTCCTCCGGCAGGGGAGTGCCGGGCACGCGATCCGCCAGCGCCTGGCGACTATACGCGGAGGAAGAAGGAACGCCGAGGAGCGCCAAGGCCTCGGGCGACCCCCCTTCGGGCAGCATCGCCTGCGCGAGCGAGCCCTCCTGCGTGAGCCCCGTGTGCACGATGAACAGGCGGTCGCCCGCCGAATCCGCCGACACCAGCGTGCGGGCGCGCACCGGCATGAGCGGCAGCGGGCGCACGCTCGGGTGGGCGGGCAGCCACAGCCACGCGCGGCCCGCCGTTGACGACGACGAATGAATGACGACGTGCCCCGGGAAGCCCGAGGGCGCGAACCCCATCTCGAAGCCCTCGTCCGGCTCGACCAGCAGCAGCTCGTCCGCCTCGCGAGGCGTGCCCACGCGGTGCAACCACACGTCGCACGCGCGCCACGCATCATCCACGCCCATGTAGATAAAGGACTGCGAGTCATCCGCCCACGCGAAGCCGTAGCTTGCGTCCACTACGGCCTCGTCGATGACGCGGCCCGACGCCTCCTGCACGACCCACGTGTAGCGCTCATCCCCGCTCGTGTCCCGCGCCCACGCGATCAGGCGCCCATCCGGGGACGGGTACAGGTCCGCCAGGCGGAAAAACTCCTGCCCGCGCGCCCACTCGTTCTCATCGACGAGGAGCTCCTCGCCCCGGGTGGGCACGCCCGGAGAGGGGACGAGCGGGATCGGCGACCCGGCCTCGTCGCGCTCCACCGGCGCGCGGTGATGCGTCGCGTAGGACTGCCCCTCCGTGAAACGACGGAAGTACCAGAACTCGCCCTCGCGGATCGGCACCGTCACGTCGGTGAGCGCCGTAGAGGCCTTCACCTCCTCCACGAGGCGCGCGGCCGCCTCGCGGGTCGGCGCCGTGATCGCATCCGCCCACGCGTTCTCCGCCTCCAGGTGCGCGCGCACCTCCGGGTTCTCGCCGTCGCGCAACCAATCCCACGGGTCATCAAAATGCTGCCCAAACTGGTCGCGCACCCGGTACCCGTAACACTTCGGGGCCACCGGGGGAGTCGGCGAGGGGGTGTGGTGGGGGGTCGTCTCAGTCATGGGGACCATCTTAGATGTGGGCTGCGGACGAGGGAGGCACCCGGGTGTCCGGGGCGTGGGATGACTGGGATGATTGCGTTCTGCGGTCGCGGAGGCGCCGGGGGTGCGGGGTGGCGCCGTGCGGGTCCGGGGCGGTGGCGCCGGGGAGGATGGTGAGGTGGCCGCAGTGTTCGTCCACAACATGCAGTATGACCGCCTTCGGATGGACAAACCCAGTGCGTGCGCGCGGCTGCCGTGATACGATGGATCCACAATGACCGGTTCCGCCCGACGAGGGTCCAGGGCCGGTCTTCACATTTTCGGAGGAGAGCGATGGAGCCCAAACCCTTTAAGTCTGTCGATGATCAGATCGCCATTCTGCAGGATAGGGGAATGGAAATCTGCGATGATGAATTCGCTCGTCGAGCTCTTCGTGAAATCGGATACTATAGACTGTCTGGATACTCCTATCCCTATCGCGCTGTGCAAGCGGAGACGGGGCTTCTCTCCGATAATTTCATCGAAGGAACCACGATCGAAAAAGTGGTCAAGCTGTACAGGTTTGATCAAGAGCTAAGAGCTGTCACGGGGCTTCAGCTAGCGAAAATTGAAATTGTGCTTCGGGTGATGATCAGTCACGAGCTTGGACGGGTTGATCCATACATACACTTGAGTCCACATAAGCTCGGGAAAAAAGCTTGGGATAAGGTCAATGTTCGGCCAACCGAGCAGTATTCAGAATGGCTAGACAAATATAGCTTATCTGTTGTGCGATCAAATGAAGACTCGGTCATTCATTACAAAAAGAAATACGACGCGATTTTGCCGGTCTGGGTTGCTGTGCATGTGCTTGATTGGGGCGGCCTGCGCCTATTGTATGGTTTTGCTCGGGATGAGCAAAGGAAAGCAATCGCCCAACAGCTTAATATTTCAGAATCTCAGCTAAGTTCATGGCTGCATTGCCTGAATGAGGTCAGAAATGTGTGCGCGCATCATGGTCGACTCTATAGCAGGACGTTTCCAAAGAGTCCCATGCTCACAGGAGAGGATCATGAGCTCGGATTTCTGCGTCGATTCGTGCTTGACGATGTGAAAGAGGGGAATAGGAAGGAAAAGAAGGGAAAGTGCTTTGCGCAGTTCACCATCATCCAGTATCTTCTTTCTAAGATGAATCTGGAGGGGATTAATGACCTCCCGCATCTTTTGCATAAATTCCCCGAAGTGTCTCCTGTTTCAGTGAAGGACCTTGGTGTTCCAGAGAACTGGGAGGAGCTTCCTTTGTGGAATGGTGATATGTATTCGTGTCCTCCTCAGGCGATGTCATACAGTCAAGGCTGATGGTAGAAACACCGGGGCGTGCGTGCGACACTAGGGGAGTGAACGACGAACAAGCTCCCTCACGCGGATCCGCCGCGCTCGAACCCGCGGCGCTCCCGCTCGAACCCGCGCTCGCGGACCCGTCCGCGACCCATCCCCAGCCCACCACTCCAGGACACGCGCGCGAGGGAGCCGCCCCGGCCTCGTCCCTCGCCCAGCCGCACGGACAGGTGGAGGAAGAAGAGGTCACGGCCTCGTCAATGAGCCTCGCCGAACATATCCTCGCCTGGGTGCGCGAATTCATCCAATTCGGACTCGTCGGCGCCACCGCCTTCATCGTCGACATGGGGCTGTTCAACCTCCTCCAACACGGGCCGCTCGACATCCTCGCCGGACACCCCAACACCGCACAATTCGTCGCCGCCGCGACCGCCACCTTCTACTCGTGGGTCGCCAACCGCCTGTGGACCTACCGGGGACGCACCCAAGACAACGCCACGCGCGAAGCCATCCTCTTCTTCTTCGCCAACGCCTGCGGCATCGTCATCTCACAGTTCTGCCTCCTGTTCACCCACCACATCCTCGGACTCACCTCCACGCTCGCCGACAACATCGCCGTCTACGTCGTCGGATTCGTGCTCGGCACCGCATTCCGCTTCATCTTTTATCACTACGTGGTCTTCACAGGGCATACGCAAGCGTAGGTTCGAGGCGCGGCTGTAGGGTCGAAGCGTGAAGGAAACGCCAGAACACTACCCGACCCCCGAAGAATCCATCGCAACGATGGTCACAATCGACGACACCGCCCTCGTCTTCGAAGGCGGCGGCATGCGCAACGCCTACACGGCCGCGCTCGTCAGCCGACTCATCGCCGAAGGCATCAACTTCCCCCACATCTCCGGCGTCTCCGCAGGATCCAGCCACCTGTGCAACTTCACCTCCCGCGACGCGATCCGCTCACACGCGACCTTCGTCGACCTCGTCGAAGACCCCGAATTCGGCGGACTCAAACACTTCCGCAAAGGCCACGGCTACTTCAACGCCGAATACATCTACCAGCAGATCTGCTACCCCGACGGAGCCCTACCCTTCAACATGGACACGTTCCTCGCGAACCCGGCCACCACCCGCGTCGCCACCTTCAACGCCACGCGCGGTGAAGAACGCTGGTTCTCCAAGGAAGAAATGAGCACCCTGGACACGCTCGGACCCATCGTCCGCGCATCCTCCACGCTGCCCATCCTCATGCCGCCCGTCGAAATCGACGGAGACACCTACGTTGATGGCGCTCTCGGTCCTAACGGCGGCCTGCCCTTCGACCAGCCCATGCGCGAGGGCTACCGCAAACTCCTCGTCGTCCTCACCCGCCCCCGCGACTATGTCAAAGCGCCCATGCCCGCCAGCGTCGGCGCCCTCCTGCGCACCGCATACCACCAGTTCCCGTCCGTCTTCGAAGGCGTTGCCCAGCGTCCCGACCGCTACAACGCGGGACGCCGCTTCCTCTTCGAACTCGAAGAACGCGGCCAGGCCTACGTGTTCGCGCCCGATAACCTGTGGATCAACAACACCGAATCCCGTCGCGAACGTCTTGAAGCCACCTACCGTGCCGGCCTGGTCCAGGCCGTGCGCGAAATGCCCGCGATCAAAGCATTCCTGGGGCTGTAAGGGGCCGCGGCTGTTGTGGGAGCCGCGTCGCGGTGATGGCGGCCGGTGGCGGGTGGGCGGCCCGTGGTGATGGTGGCCCGGTAGCGGGCTGGTGGCCCGGGGGTGGGCGGCCCGTCGGTGGGTGGGTCTCTCGTTGGCTGCGTTGCGGGCCCGTGACTCGGCGCGCTGGGCATCCGGGCCTGGGTGTGGCTTCTGTCTGAGGCTATCCGGATAGGTTGTGCGCATCCGGATAGGTTGTGCGCATCCGGATAGGTTATTAAGGTATCCGGATGTTGGTTTCCTATCCGGATGTGTTGTCGCCCGGGGGCGGTACCTGCTCAGCCAGCTGCGTTGCGGGCCCGGGCGTGGCTTCTGTCTGAGGCTATCCGGATAGGTTGTGCGCATCCGGATAGGTTATGCGCATCCGGATAGGTTATTAAGGTATCCGGATGTTGGTTTCCTATCCGGATGT
>NZ_CAUTSL010000079.1:0-6370 GCF_963540955.1 Actinomyces bouchesdurhonensis | reverse complement strand
GCACCCCAACAGAAGCATTCAACGAACTCATTGCTACCACCCATTGACACCGCCATGATCTATTTTCCTTAGCTAGCTATTTTCTAGGAATCGGGCACCGCATCACTCGCCGTCATCCCAGTCTCCGGGGAGCCGCGCGACTCCATTCGCATCCATGCTGGGGCGATAGGCGTAGCGCTCGAGTCCGTCAAACGTGGGAGCCTCGGGGTGTATGTCGAAGGGGAGTCCGCCGACCTCAATCGACTTCGCCAGGAAGATGTTGATCGCGTCCGACAGGCTAATACCCCAGCGTGCGTAGACGGCGGCGGCGTCGGCCTTGATCTGTGCGGTCGTGCGGGTCTTCACCTCGGCGGTGCGGGGCATCGTCGGCATTGTTATTCCTTTCGCTATCCATATTTTAGTCCCAGACCGGCACCATCCCGGGGTTGCTCTGGGGTGGCATTGAGTGCTGGGATGCAGTGGCCGGTTGATCTGAGCTCAGATTCTGGCCATAATTATGGCTAAGGGTGATAGGAGAAGCATGTCGACACTAACTATGGGACTTGCCGAGGCGAAGAATAACTTTTCGCGGGTGACAGCAGAGGTGAACAGGACGGGGAAGCCTGTCACGATCCTCAAGAACAACAGGCCTTGGGTCGTCATTCAGCCTGCGCAGCAGTCTGAGAGCGCCGTCGATGTCGCTGTCGATTTCATGGATGCCTACGCGGACGTGTTTGAAGAGCTTGCGAAGTGAGCGCTTTCGCGTTTTCGCAGGGCGAGGCCGGAGCTGGTTTGTTTCCGACGTGATCATGGCGCCTCGCGTGGGGTAGGGTTCGTCGTAGCGAAGCGGAGGCCATTGATCAAGGAGGATGACACGTGGATCTGCTCGAATACATGCGCTCACAAAACGACATGACGCAGGCCGAATGGGAACGCACCTTCGAGGAAGAGGCCAAGGAGATCCTCGTCCTGCTCGCCGGCGGTAGCGGGGCCGGCAAGATGAACGGATTCTGGGACGTCTCGCACTACTTCATTGCGTATGTGGACTGCCAGACCGGTGCACTGCACACGGGTGACGGCCGGATCGTCTATCCCGTCAGCGACGAGGAAAGCGATGCCGGAGGAATCCTCGATCGCTTCCGTCGGGAGGCGGTGTACCGCCTCAAGGCGCGCAAGAGGATTCCGCACAAGATTCCCGAGGGCGTGACCGCCTCCTCGCAGAACCAATTCCTGATCGTGGAGGTTCTCGAAGAGAATCCTCCGTGCCCCGCACTGGACGAGGTCTTGGCTGAGTATCGCAGGCCGGTAGTCCTCAACGACGAGGAGTTGGGCGAGCTCTCCCTCGACAAGGACCTCGACATGTTCGAGGGAGGCATCTCGTGGCGGGGTGAGGACATCGACATCTCTCTGGAGGTTGATTCATCCAGCGAAGACACCTGGACTGCTGCCGTGGCCGCCATGAAGCAGATGATGACCGATCAAGACCGGTGGGATCGCGACATGCGAGCGTTCGCCGCGCGGCAGCTCACCGAACTCGCGTGCGAGTGGCGCGAGTCAGCCGACGAGGACGTCCCGGAGATTACGGAAGAGAGCTTCGCGCAGCGGATCGAACTCACGAGCATCGCGATGGACGCCGACGGCTCGTTCTCAGCCTATTTCGACGATGATGACATGTTCTTCGGGCACTGCGTCACCGCGTACGGAACCCTGGCGAACGGGGTGACCGCGGCGAATATGGAGGGGTGAGTACTGGCTGCTGGAGGTGAGGTGATGATTCGTGGGCGTGTGTGCGCCGAACCTTCTCTGGTCGGCGCCGACGCATCAGTTCCCGTGTTTGTAAGTCTCGGCCTTGTTCTCGTTTCGTTGGGCCGGGCCGAGGCTGTTCTCTGATGAGGAGAGTGGGCCCGAGTCAAAGTAGACGTGTATACACCAATCGTGATAATGTGATGTGTAAACGTCTGCAAAGGGGTGGTCTCCGTGAGGGTGGATGAGCTCGTCGACTTTGTCGCGCTCGTGGGTGGTGTTGCTTCTTCTTCTCAGCTGAAATCTGCAGGATTCTCGGCTGGACTCATTGCGCATGCTAGTGAGGGCGGTCGCATTGAGCGGCTCACGCGAGGAGTTTACTGCACTCCAGATGTCTTTGACGATGACTTTCTTGTGATTAGTGCCCGGTGGAAAAAGAGTATTTTCTCCCATGCCAGCGCCCTGTATCTCAATGGACTGTCGGATCGTCTGCCTGTCGCACAGTCCGTGACAGTGCCTCGGGGATATAACTCTGTGAAGATGGCTCAGGAATTTCCGGGTATTCAAGTTCATTGGGTGCGGACTGACCTATACGAACTTGGCGTAACGTGCCTTGTAACGCCTTCCGGTAACACAGTGAGGAGTTATGGTGCTGAGCGCGCAATCGCCGACCTGATTCGGGAAAGGAAGGCTGGAACTGTCGATGCTCAGCTTATGCAAGATGCTATCGGAGGGTACTTTCGGAGGGGCGAGAAGGACCTACAAGGGTTGACTGATATGTGCTCAGCTCTTGGAGTACGTCGTGAGTTGCAGGTGTATCTGGAGGTGTTGTAATCGTGGCGATTCGTAACGATGCGAGTCTGCGTGGAAAGATACGAGCAATTGCGAAGAGAGAGGGGCTGCGCCCTCAAGAAGTCTTGCAGATGTTTCTATTTGAACATTTGCTGCTTCGTCTCGAGAAAACGTCGTATGTTGATAAGTTTATTCTCAAAGGTGGCCTGCTAATTTCTTCGATGATTGGTGTCTCTCTGCGCACGACGATGGATATGGATACAACTGTTGTTGGTATGCCTCTTGATCGCGACTCTATTGAGCAAACGATGGAGCAGATCTGCTCTGTTGATGTCGGTGACGGAATGGAATACATCTTCGAGCGGGTCGAGTCAATCAGAACAGATGACGAATATCCCAATTGGCGTGCTCATATTATGGTCCGGTATGGAAGAATGAATGCGCCAATTAAAGTTGATATCACAACAGGTGATTCCATCGTTCCTGCGGAGGTTGAGTATCCGTATCCGATGCTGTTCGAAGATCGCGCTATAAGGCTTATGTCTTATCCTGTGGCGACGATTCTCGCTGAGAAGTTTGAAACGGTCGTCAGCAGAGGTGTTGCCAATACACGTGGGAGGGACTTCTATGACATTTACGTATTCTTGAATACTCGTGGTGATCAGATTGAATATGGCCAGGTCAAGCGTGCCCTCGAGGCAACAGCGCGCAAAAGGGGAACGTCTGCTTTTGTTGCCGATTATAGGAGTCGACTAGAGAAGGTGCGGCTTTCTGATGATATGCTGGCAGTCTGGGAGTCTTATGTGAGATCGGCGCCTTACGCATCCGACATTTCCTTCGATGATGTGGTGAGTGCCGCAGTGCGGCTTGGTAACTTGGTGTCTGCGTGATTCGCCATTCCTGGTAACCGGATGAAGGATTCACCATAGTTGAGTGTGAGGAGGGGGCCAGTCTCGTGAGAGGCCTCGGTCGCGGGTGGTTACACCCGGCGTGCGTCCCGCGCAGGTAGAGGGCCAGACTGATCACGTCGACCCCGATGAGGGCTACGCTGAAAGCTGCGTTGGCGGACAGGTTGATCATGGGGATGCCCATGAGCATGCGGCACATGCAGGGGATGAGCCAGGTTGTCCACACGGCGATGCTAGTCATGGCCGAAGCTTCCCATCGAGTCTGCGCGAACCTCCCGATGAGATTCGCTCTCACTTCAGATGGTAGAAACAGGCTCATGAGCAACACGACCCCCTTGTTTACGCCGCGAGGCCTACCCCGCCAAGCAGGGCAGGCCTCGTTATGTGCACCTGGTGTCGCTACCGAAACAGTCGTGCGTTCGGTTCAGTGCCCGGTAGTGGGACTACTTCTGGCCCTCCACGTCGGGCACGTATGCGAGGAACCCCGCCAAGGCCTCGTCGGTGTGCTCGAAGAACGGCTTCCCCTTGTCGAGGGAGTCGATCTGGGCCATGTCCTCGTCGGTCAGCGCGAAATCGAAGAGGTCGATGTTGTCCGCGATGTGCGAGGGCGTCTTCGAGCCCGGGATGACGACGTGCCCCTGCTGGATGTGCCAACGCAGCAGCACCTGGGCGGGGGACTTGCCGTGTTTCTCGGCGAGTTCCTGGACGAGGGACTCGGACATGATCGAGTCGTTGCCGCGTCCGCCCAGCGGGTACCACGCCTGCAGTGCGATGTTGTGCTCCGTGAGGAGCACCTTGAGCTCCGTCTGCGGGAAGTAGGGGTGGCACTCGACCTGGTTGATCGTGGGGACGACCTCGCACTCGTCGAGGATGCGCTGCGTCTGGGCGACATTGAAGTTCGACAGGCCAATCGCGCGAATCTTGCCTTCCTCGTGCGCCTTCTCGAGGATGCGGTACCCCGCGACGGTGTCTCCCGCGGGCTGGTGCAGGATCATCAGATCGATGTAGTCCGTGCCCAGGCGCTCCAGCGTCTCGTCGACGGCGGTGGGGCGCTCAAAGAACGACGGCCACAGCTTCGTCTCGAGGACAATCTCCTCGCGCCCCTTCGAGGATGCGCGCATGCCGCGGCCGACGCCGCGCTCGTTCATGTACACGTTCGCCGTGTCGATCAGCGTGTAGCCGTTGTCGAGCGCGTAGGTGACCGCCGACTGGGCGTCGTCCGGCTCCAACAGGTAGGTGCCGAGGCCGACCTGGGGAATAGTGACGCCGTTATTCAGGGTGATGAGGGCTCGCGCGCGTCCTCGATGCGGACGAGGCCGTGGTTCGTTCCCGGCTCGTCTGCCCCATGAGCGCCGAGGCCCTGTGTCGCTACGTGCTGCGCAGTATTTTCGCTTCGCTCATGGAGGGCGGCGAGTGCGAGACGCTGTTCGCCCTCCTCGACGCCGCCCTGTATGACGACACCGCAGACGAAAAGGAAACAAAATAATGAGTCGATTCCGCATCAAGAAGCAGCCCCTGATCGCCGTCGCCGGCATCGTCTGGCTGCTCGCCGGCCTGAACGTCGCGATCCTCGGCGTGCGCGCGGCCATCGACATGCGCGGCCTTGCCGCAATCATCCTCGTGGCGCTCGCGGGCGGCGCGGTCGCCATCTTCTGCGCGTTCCACCCCATGTTCAGCAAACTCGTCAAGAAGAACGCCCAACGCATCGCCGACCTGGAGGGGGAGCGCCACCACGTCGTCCGCTTCTTCGACCGTAAGAGCTACCTCATGATGGCGTTCATGATGTCGTTTGGCATCGGCATGCGCGCCGCAGGACTCTTCCCCGACTGGTTCATCGCCTTCTTCTACACGGGCCTCGGCCTCGCCCTCACGCTGGCGGGCGCCAGCTACATCGCGCGGGGTGTGCGCGGTCGCGCCTGGGCGTTTCACGGGACCGACTGAGCGTTTCACGCTCTCCCGGCCATGGCCTCGTCAATCGACGAGGCCTCCTGTCGTTGTGTGTGTCGTCTGCCCTTCAGCGCCACGCGATCACCGCCAGTGGCGGTATAATTGTGGCGGTAATGGGGGGTGGTCATGGCCTACGAGCCGTCGTTTGAACGTACCGACCTCATCGATGCGTTGTGCATGGAGATCGCTGAGCTCGTCGGCATGCTGTCGCCTCAAGCCCCCCTGTCGACCAGCCCGACGCTGCGTCGGGAGCTGCGGATCCAGACGATCTACTCCTCGCTCGTCATCGAAGGCAACAAGCTTGATGAGCGCGCGGTGAGCGCGATTATCGACGGAAAGCGGGTTCTCGGAGACCGGCGCGACATCCTCGAAGTCGAAAACGCGCGCGCCGCCTACGACCTGATTCCTGAACTCGATCCTCATTCGTTGGAGGATCTGCTGCGCGTTCACCTCGTGATGATGGGTGGCCTCGTCCCCGACGCTGGGCGTTTTCGATCGGGCAATGTCGGCGTGTTCAACGGGGATGCTCTCATCCATGCGGGGACTCCGGCAGCCTACGTCCCCGAGGTCATGGGAGGCCTCTTCGAGTGGCTGCGCGCGACGCGTGTGCATCCGCTGCTTGCCTCGTGCGTCTTCCACGTCGAGTTCGAGTTCTGTCATCCCTTCTCTGACGGGAACGGTCGGACGGGACGTCTCTGGCAGACGCTGCTCCTGTCGAGGTGGCGTTCGGTGTTGGCGTGGTTGCCTGTTGAGTCCGCGATCAGGAGGCGGCAGGCGGATTATTACGAGGCCTTAGCCCGCTCGGGTGCGACCGGTTCGTGCGAGAGTTTCGTGGAGTTCATGCTCGAGGCGATTCGGGAATCGATTCTTCCGTATGCGAAGCCGTCGAGCTCGCAGGATATGGCTCGAGCCCGTGCGCTTGCTTTCCTTAGGGATAACCCACAGTCCACTGTCACTCAGCTTTCGCAATATCTTGGGTGCTCGAAGCGGAGCGCCGAGCG
>NZ_CAUTSL010000078.1:0-6501 GCF_963540955.1 Actinomyces bouchesdurhonensis | reverse complement strand
CATATCGTGCCCGCCGCGCGAGGCTTTCGAGCGGTGCATGGGCTTTTGGGCGACCGTCGGCATCCGTTCCGAGACCCCCGGGATGGGCGACCAGTTCGCGATGCGCGGCTGGTCGGGCACCGAGGTCACGGTCATGCCCGGGCAGGCCACGGCCTCGCGAAGACACTTCGACGACTCATTCCTGGAACTTAGCGAGATCGCCCCGGGCCTCGTGTTGGGAGGGATCGCCGTCTACCTGACGTCGAAGGCGGTGCGCGCCCAGCTGCGCCACCTCAACAAGACGCGCATCGTCATCGCGGCGCACCCCTCGCCCGACGCCACTCAGACATCCACTGAGCTGTGGTGTTTCCCCTGGGATACGGCGATTCAGCGCGCCCACCCCGGCAAGGATCCCATCGCCCGCGTCTTCGAGTACCTGCACGTCCCTGCACCAGCAGGGCATCCTCCTGGCTCCCCCGCGCCTCGTCAAAAAAGGGAGCTTCCCGGCGACTCTCCCCTCTCCGACGCGGGCATCGCGACGATGCACCGGGACGCACGCAAGGCGACCGGCACCAGCGCCTTCCGCTTCCAACGATAAGGACACCCATGACCCCCTTGTTTTCCCGCGTCGGCCGCAGCCTCTCGCTCACGACGCACCCGTTCAGGGTCTTTCGCCTGGCGGTCTCCCCCGACGAGGCCGTGGCGCGCTGCGTCGCCCAACTGCACAAGGACGGTATCCGCGCCGAGACGCCCGGCATGCGCGAGCAATTCGCGCTGCGCGGGTGGGTGGGCACCGAGCTGGCTACCGGGAACACCGGGAAGGCTTTTCTCGTCGATGCGATCGCCTCGGCCACCACGACAGGCATCGTCGCCGATCTGTTCCCGCGGGCGGTCCCTGACCGCGTCAAGCGTGCCTTCCTCGAGAAGACGCGCATCGAAGTCATCGCCCGACCGATCCCGGGCGGGATGCGGCCGATGAGCGAGCTGTGGTGCCACTTCGACTACACGTCCACCGGCGAGACCATGTTCGCGGAGGACTGCATCGCCTCGATGCTGGAGAGGATCGAGCAGTCCTTCAGGGACGAGGGGCTCATGATAGCCGCCCCCGAACGCCTCCGAATCCGCGATATGCCGCCCAACGTTCCCCTTGCACTGCTGACTCTCATGGAGATGCGTAGAGCCGCGAAGAGGGCACGCCGAGGTCGCTAGCTGGCTGCGGGCCGATAGTCCGGCTCGCGCGCCCTGCTCACGTCTATTAACAGTCTCGCCGCGGGCGCTGATGCGCGCCCGCGGCGAGACGACAGATGGTTCGGCAGGCTCAGCCCTGCGCGCGCAGGGAGGCGACGTAAACACCCCTGAAAAATCAACACACAATGCACTCAGCCCTGCGCGCGCAGGGAGGCGACCTCGTACAGGGCGATGCCCGTGGCGACGGCCGCGTTGAGGGACTCGACGGTCGACGCGATCGGGATCGACACGATCTGGTCGCAGGTCTCGCGCACGAGGCGGGACAGGCCCGCGCCCTCGGCACCGGTCACGATGACGAGGGGGCCGTCCGCCAGCGACAGGCCACGCAGGGGCGCGTCTCCGCCGCCGTCCAGGCCCACCACGAAGTAGCCGGCCGCCTTGGCCTCCTCGAGGGCGCGCACCAGGTTCGTCGCGCGAGCCACGGGCACGCGGGCGGCCGCACCGGCCGACACCTTCCACGCGGTCGTGTTGACGCCCGCGCTGCGGCGCTCGGGGATGATGACGCCGTCCGCGCCGAACGCGCCCGCGCTACGCAGGACCGCGCCCAGGTTGTGGGGGTCCGTCACCTGGTCGAGGGCCACGAGGAGCGGGTGGCCCAGCTGCTGGAGCGACCCGGCGATCAGGTCCGAGGCGTCTGCGTACTCGTAGCCGCGCACCTCGATGGCGACGCCCTGGTGGACGGCACCGTCGGTTGCGACGTCCAGGTCGCGGCGGGTGACCTCGTACACGGGGGCACCCATGGCACTGGCGAGGCGCACAACCTCCTCCACGCGATCATCCTTCACGTTGTCGAGGATGAAGACGCGCTCGATCGGGACCGAGGCGCGGGCGGCCTCGGCGACCGGGTTGCGGCCAGCGATCAGCTCGTGGCCCGGCTTGACGCGGATCGAGGACTTGGCCCGGGCGCGCGCGATCGCCGCCTCCTGGGCCTCGTGGGCCTCGCGCTTCACCTTGCGCTTGTAGGCCGGATGGTAGGTGCGGTCCTCGGCCTTGGGGGTCGGACCCTTGCCTTCGAGGCGGCGGCGCGAGTGGCCGCCGGTGCCGACCTGCGCGCCCTTCTTGGTGCCCTTCTTACGGATGGCGCCGGGGCGCCCGCTGTGTGAGGCCATGGTGTCTCCTCGTCTTCTCATAAACTGACACCAGCCTACGGGTTTTGGGCCGCATCGGGGCCGCAGGGGCTCGCGCGGGGGCCAAAATCACGATCAGACAGGTTCCACACTAACCCGTGTCCTCCTCGGCTCTCCTGGCCCCTCTCCCCCAAAAGTCGCACGTAATTTGGGTACCCTCACTTTTCATAGGTATCCAGAAAACCGCAGAATTCCAACGATCTGATTTCAACTCTTGAAATACACGAAGGGGAATTACGTGCGACATTTCTGGGGAACCACTCCAGCGAGGCGACTGAGCGGCACAACACCGCCCTCACACTCGCCTCAGCCTCGCAGAGGCCGCCAACCTGGCGCCTCACCCCCGCGAGAGCATCGCCGCGATTCTTTCGACCGTCGCGCCACTGCGGATCGTCACCTCGCGGTAGAAGTCCTCGCGCAGGAGGCGCTTGTGGTAGGCGGTCTTGAGGAATTGTTTTTCGTCAAATTTGACCCAAAATACGGCGTGCTCGCCGAAGTGGACGGCCTCGTCGCCCAGTTCCATGGCCTCGATGCGCTGGCGCACGTGGTCTCGATCCAGTCCACGCGTGTAGAACAGGGCGTCGCGGCGTGCCACATCGCCGTGCCACCAGTCGGGCAGCTCATCGAGCTGGGCAAGGTAGTCCTGCGCCGTTAGGAGGGCCAGTCGGATCGGGAAGTCGTAGCGGCACGCCAGGAGGTTCTCGATCCTCTGAGCAACATCCTCACGCGAGGCATCAGCCTCGAAGAGGAGATTGCCACTATTGATGTAGGTACGCACGTTCACGTAGCCCACGCCGGCGACCTGCTCGCGCAACTCGCTCATGACGACCTTGTTCTTACCGCCGACGTTGATGCCGCGCAGCAGCGCCACGTACTCCATGCTGATCCTCCCCATCTGTGGCCGCGCCTCAGGCCGTCGAACACCCCAGGCCGCCCATCGAAAACTGCGGAACCAGAATCCCCTTCTCGAAAACGCAGGCGGATACGACGCAGCCCCGGGAGCATGCATCAAGCAGAGGCCACCCCGGGGCATCCACTGGCAATGGTAGACTAGGACGATGAGCGATAGCAAGCGTAGCGACGAGGCTAACGAAGGCCTCCTCGCATTCATTACCGAGCCCCGTCTCCGACCATATCTCCATACCTGCGAAGGAGACCTCTCACTCGCTCTCGATCTCTATGCCTGGAACACACGCATGGCGGCTGCATGCCTGCCCATGCTATCTCAGACAGAAATTCTCCTGAGAAATGCGCTTGACGAACAACTCAAAGAGTATTTTGACGAAGCCATGCGAGGCATCCCTTGGTTTTTTTCAGAAATCGTGTCAACTGAAACAAAAGGAACAGGACGCGATTTCTTCAGCACGCGAGATCATGGTGCGGGAGAAGAAAACGGAATCACGCGATCAGATTATCGCAAACCTTACGTTTGGATTCTGGGTTCGAATCCTAGGAGTCAACTATGAAGACTTGTGGAGAAGAGCTCTGCACCGCGCTTTTACAGACCCAAGCACGGGTAGACCACCGAGCGCTAAACATATTCGGTCACTTGTGAATGACGTGCGGCAATTCCGAAATAGAATTGCGCACCACGATTACGCCCAAGACTACGATCTCCCGATGCTCATGTCGCGCGTAAACGAACTTACCAAGCTCATCTCGCCGCAATTTAGTGCATGGATAACAGAGAATTACCAAGAAACCTGGGATTCACAATGGCGTGGACGACCGATTACAAAGCAGGAGACCATAGTCGTCCCAAACAGCCGGGGCAACTGGGAGACCTACAAGAGGAAGTCTGCCTACATCTGCCCCGCCGGCAAATACTTCAGGGAGGAGATTAGGCACCTCGCGTTTTACGCGTCACGATGTATCCAACGCCAAGTTCCTCGCATAACACAAATAGTAGATTCAGTCACCTGGACACTAGAACACGCAACTGAGCTAGAAGCATCAACTTCTCAAGATGATAAGAAAATAGCAGACCTTATCAAGTGGACCTTGAGTGAAGAAGGTGAGCGCATAGTCGGCCCTCACTTCAAAGGCAGCCGACAGAAGAAGGTGATCCTCCTAACGTCGCATCGGAATGAACAGAATCCACAGCAGAAGGATGGGCACATCGTTCTTCCACACAAAATTCCCCACAACGAGTCGGGCAGAGGGAGCGGCTTTGTTCGCCAACACAGGTATACATCCCTTCACCGGCTCCAGTCAGCAGCAACAACAGCAGACCTCTAGAGTCCCTACGACGGCTCCCACCTACAGATAATTCCTCACGTCATCAGTACGACCTCCGGAGTGCTCGCAAATAGCGCCAAAACCAGGCAAAAGTCGCACGTAATTTAACGCGGTCATTTTTCGAGATAGGCCACAAACGTTGCAATTCCAACAACCACATTTCAATGTTTAAAATAGGCTCAGGGGAATTACGTGCGACATTTCTGGGGAACCATACCAGCGAGGCGACTGAGCAACACGACAACACCGCACGCCACTACGCCAACGAGCAGCGTGCGGCAACGCACCAGCATGGCGGGCACCACACCCGTTACGAGGCACTACACCTGTTACGGGACACTGCACCCTTACGAGGCGCTACACCCGTTACGAGGCACCACACCCCGCACGAGGCGCTGCACCCGTTACGGGGCACGACACCCGATCAGAAGAGGTGCACTGCCTACGGATCGGGCGCGACACCCAATCACAAGAACAAACGCGGAATCTGCGAGACGATCGCCGACACGCACAAGGCCCCGGGAGCTCGCTCAGTTTGATGAGGTTTTGCGCCGGTGGGAATGCGACACGCACAAGGCCCCGGGAGCTCGCGCTCCCGGGGCCGCAGCTCAGCCGCAGCTCAGTCGCAGCTCAGCCGACGCTCCACGTCGCGCCGTCGCGGCCGTCGGTGACGGTGACGCCGGCGGCGGCCAGGCGATCGCGCAGCTCGTCGGCGCGCGCCCAGTCCTTGGCGGCGCGGGCAGCAGCCCGCTCGGACAGCACGGCCTGCACCAGCGCGTCCAGCGCCGAGTGCTCGGCCGCAGCCGCACCGGACGCACCCGCGCCGATGCCGGCCTGACCGCGCCACTGCTCGGAGGCGGGGTCCAGGCCCAGCACGTCCAGCATGGAGCGGACGAGGACCTGCTCGCGGTACACGCCAGGAACGTCTCCGGCGGCCAGCGCGGCGTTGCCGGCCTTGAGGTGCTCGTGCAGGACCGCGAGCGCGCCAGCGACGTTGAGGTCGTCGTCCATGGCGGCCGCAAAAGCCTCGGGCAGGTCGGCGGGGGCCAGGGCGATCTCGTCAGCCCCCGCTTCCCCGGCGGTCTCGATGGCGCGGGCCACGAAGGTGGAGAACTTTTCCCAGGCGGCGTGCGCGGCGGGCAGGGTCTCGGGGCCCCATTCGATGGCGGAGCGGTGGTGGACGGTGGACAGGGCCCAGCGCACGGCGACGGCCGGGTACTCCTCGGTCAGCGTGCCGATGGAGAGGACGTTGCCCAGGGATTTGGACATTTTCTCGCCCTTGGTGGTCACCCACGCGTTGTGGACCCACAGGCGCGCGAAGGGCCAGTCGGCGCCGTGGGATTGGGCCTGCTCGTTCTCGTGGTGCGGGAAGCGCAGGTCGATGCCGCCGCCGTGGATGTCGAATTCGTCGCCGAGGTAGCGCCGCGACATGGCGGAGCATTCGAGGTGCCAGCCGGGTCGGCCGCGCCCCCAGGGGCTGTCCCACGAGGCCGTGGTCGGCTCGCCGGGCTTGGTGGCCTTCCAGAGGGCGAAGTCGCGGGGGTCGCGTTTGCCGGCTTCGATGGCCTCGTCGATTTGGGCGTCGTCTTCGGTGGTGCGCATGTCGACGAGGCGCTGACGGGTGAGTGAGCCGTAGTCGGGTTGGGAGTGGACGTCGAAGTAGACGTTGCCGCGCCCGTCCGAATAGGCGTGGCCGGCGTCGATGAGGCGCTGGACGAGGTTGATTTGGTCGGGGATGTGGCCGGTGGCGCGCGGCTCGTACGTGGGGGCCTCGACGCCGAGGGTTTCGTACGCCTGCGTGAATTCGCGCTCGAAGCGGTACGCCCAGGCCCACCAGTCCCAGCCGGCCTCGGAGGACTTGGTGAGGATCTTGTCGTCGATGTCGGTGACGTTGCGGACGTAGGTGACC
>NZ_CAUTSL010000077.1:0-6967 GCF_963540955.1 Actinomyces bouchesdurhonensis | reverse complement strand
GAAGCTCGCCGGGCGCGACCTCAAGGTCGATCCCGTCGAGCGCTCTCACTCGGACACCGTTGGCGCCGAACTCATGTCCGACGCCAACTATCCGGATTGGTAGTGGTGCAGGCTGACTCATCGCACTCCGGCGCGCTCCGTCATACCGGCGTCGGACTGAGCCCAGTTCATCGAACGGCCCTTCGCGGCGGCGAAGGCGGCGCGACGAGCGGCCTCCGAGACCGCGCCGGACTCGATGTGGTCCAGCCAGTTAAGTTCGGCCTCGAGGTCAAAAATATGACGCTCAAGGATGAGCTTCCAAGCGAGCTCTCCTTCGTCGGCTGAGGCCTTCAGGCGAGTGACATCGCGCAGGGAACCCAGGGTCGAGCGACGCTGGGTCTGAATCATGGCCTCAACGTCGACCGTAGGATCGGCGGCGGCCACAGCTAGCTTCATAACAAGCTCATCACGTTCGGGATGCTCGCGCGGAACCGGGGTGGACCACCAGGCAGCGAGGACTTCGCGACCGGCGTCGGTCAGTTCGAAGACCTCGGAATCACGGCCCGCATTGGTCTCGGCATGAGACACAACCTGACCATCGCGCTCAAGGCGCTGCATCGTCTGGTAGACCTGGCCAATATTGAGTGGCCAAGCTCCACACGTCTGCTCCTCGAACATCTGCTTCAGACGGTAGACACCCGCGGGCTGCTGCGCGACGAGTGCCAGCAGGGCATTGCGAACCGACATAACTCTCCGTTCGTTGTCGTGACGTGTTGGCGATCGTGGTTGAACAGTATCTATCCTACGCCAATCCCCCTCCGTTAGCGGACACATAACGGTGGGTTACCTAACAAAAACCCTACCATTTGGTTAGAACTTAGGCCCCGTCATTGCAAGCGAGAGGACATTAATTAACCGGAATGCTAATACGCGCACCGACCATGTTGCAGACATCATAGGGCAGCTTTCCACTCATATTTCAATGTTTTATAAGTCAAGTGGTCAGAGTCTTCACAACGCAGGTGCCGACAGGCACAAAACACCCAAAATCGACCTATCACACATATTTGACCAAAGATCGATCGATAAATTGACAGTACAAAGTCTCAAACTATGAGACTCCGTCTTCAGTTTCGAAGAACCGTTCCACCCTCCGGCGCCTTCACACCGATGCCACGCCTCGCACCCTCGCAACATCCTGGCACACCCAGACGAAGCCAACGCCCACTTCACGGGACGCTACACTAGAAGACATGAGGAGGATTCACCGATGAACGTTCCTGCCCCCGCCGACCCGCCCCCAGCCTCGGCCCCGATCCCCACACTCACCCTCCCCACCGGCGCCCCCATCCCCGTACTCGGCTTCGGCACCTACAAGATTGCACCAGACGATACCTATGAGGCCGTCAGCCGCGCGCTCAACATCGGCTATCGCCACATCGACACCGCGCAAATGTACGGCAACGAAGCCGAAGTCGGAGCCGCGATCGAGACATCCGAAATCCCCCGCGACGAGATTTTCCTCACAACAAAAGTGGACAACTCCAACCACGAACCCGAGCGCGCAGCCGCATCCATCCAACGTTCACTAAACGACCTGCGCACCGACTACGTCGATCTCCTCCTCGTCCACTGGCCACTACCCACCCTCTACGGCGGCGACGTCACCCTCCCCTGGCCCGCCCTCGAAGATGCCTTCACCGGCGGCAGCGCGCGAGCGATCGGCCTGTCCAACTACGAACGCAAACACATCGAGGCCGTCCGCGCAGCCGCCACCGTCGCCCCGCACGTCCTCCAAGTCGAAGCACACCCCTTCTTCCCCAACGCGGACCTGCGCACCTACGCGCAGGGACTCGGCATGGTCTTCGAAGCCTGGTCACCCCTCGCACGCGGACGCGCCACCACAGACCCAACCCTGCGTGCCATCGCAGACCAACTCGGCGTAAGCGCCGCCCAGGTCGCCCTACGCTGGGCTATCGACCGCGGACACGTCGTCTTCCCCAAGACCCTTCGCCGAGCGCGCATGGCAACAAACATCGACGCGTTCTCCTTCTCACTCACCCCCGAACAGACAGCACGCATCGACACCCTCAACAGAGGCGAATCCGGGCGCACCGGATCGCACCCCGCCACCATGAACCGACTCTGACGACAGGTACGAAAGACACATGGCATCCAAGCTCACCCGCGCCGACCGCGCTATCGTGCGACTCGCCGACGGAACCGTCAAACAGCAGAACCTGCTCACCGGCACGGAGGTGTGGACAGTCCCCGGGCGCGGAAACCGTCCCCTCGCCGCACCGCGCAGCGACCACAACCCCATCGACCACGAAGCCGACGGACACCACTGCGCGTTCTGCTCGGGCCGATACCTCGAAACACCCCCCGAGAAATCCCGCCTCGTGCGCCGCGAGGACGGCACGTGGGAGCAGCTCGACGCCCTGGCAGCCGACAAACTCACCGACACCGTCGCAGAGTTTCGTCGCATCCCCAACCTCTTCGAGATCGTCTCCTACAACTACTGGCATCTCAACCACGGACACGTGCCCTCAGAAAACGACCGGCGCCGCATGGCGCACTACTTGGCCTCGGATGCTGGATACGAGCACGTCATGAACGTCGTGCGCGCACGCATGTTGGCCTCAGGCATGAGCGAAGGAGAGTTCGCGGCCACCAGCGAAACCGCGCGCCTGCAGGCCGCCAACGGATTCTTCTCCGGCGGCCACGACCTAATCATCGGCAAACGCCACTTCGTCGATGGTGCCACCGAGGCTCACGAACTGGCCGGGTCAGGTACCCTCACGCCCGAAGAGCACGCGCAGTACACCTCCTACACAGCTCGCTCAATGCGCGACCTGTACGACCTCGACCCCGCCGTGCGCTACGTCGCTACCTTCCAGAACTGGCTACGCCCCGCCGGCGCATCCTTCGATCACCTGCACAAGCAGCTAGTCGCCATCGACGATCTGGCCGTGCAGACGGAAGCGGAACTCGAACGTCTGCGCGCCCAGCCCGACATCTACGACCAGATCTTCACGGTGGCAGCCACCCGCAAACTCCTCATCGCTCAAAACGAGCACGCCGTCGCCCTGGCCGGCTTCGGGCATCGTTTCCCAGGCATCGCGATCTGGCCCCTGCACTCGCCGCGCAACCCGTGGGAGGTCAGCGACCAGGCCATGGCCGGGATCTCCGACATCCTGCACGCTGCACACGCCGCGACAGGGGCAGACGTTCCCGCAAACGAAGAGTGGTACCACCGCCCACCCACCGTCTCCACACCCATGCGCTGGCGAATCCTGCTCAAGTGGCGTATCTCCACCCTGGCGGGCTTCGAGGGCGGCACCCGCATCTACTTGAACACGATCGACCCGTGGAAGGTCGTTGAACGCACGGTCCCACGCCTGCGCGAACTACGCGACAAAGGACTCATCGCCCCCATGCGTATCGGCGACGAATGCCGGGTCAGCCCCTCGATGCTGCGCGACTAGGAACGCCCCTCACTCATCACCATCGTCGTCGGGATCAACCCCCGGGTCCTGTTCACTCGTCTCATCACGGGCAGTAGTGACATCCGGATTCGCCGCAGACTCTTCGGCGGGGTCAGTCGTAGCGACGGAGACGGGCGACACCAACGCAGACTTCCAAGTTGACAGCCACGCGTCCAACGCGTCCAGGGACCCGACCGTCTCGTCAGCGACAACCGTCTCGCCGCTGATTCCCATCAGCCACGCCGCCTTGGTGTCAGTCGCGAGCACGCCGTCGATCGGATAAGCGGCACCCGTGGTCGCCAGGGACCGCTGCGCAACCTGACCCTGGAGCCACGCGATGAGCGACTCAGCGCCGTCGGTTGCGGGGGCGCTCACAGCAGCCGCATACATGATGCGCGCGATACACGTCGATGACACAGCTGTGCCGTATGAATCCGCGCCTGTGTTCGTCGCTGCCGCCGCCGCCAGGGAGCGCGGCGCAACAACCAACGGGTAGGAGCCGGACGTGCCCGACGCACTCCCCTCGACCTCGGACAAATAGCTGTCGGAGACGTGCGTACCAGCGCTCCACGCGCTGATAGTCTCCCCCAGGGAAGCGTCCACGCGCGGGTTCAGTGATTGCACGAACGTTCCCAGACCTTCACCGGTCTGCGCGGCAGCCTCCTGCACGAAAGCGCGCCCCACCGAAGACGAGGCCGGGTCTGGGAGAGCGAGCAGTGCGCGCACACGCGGCGCCGTCAGATCATGAAAGGACGTCGGCAGTGGACGACTGTTCGCGCTCATCCACGACTTGTCGGCGATCACACACACGTCGTCACGACCGTATGCGACCGCCGCAGGTGCCCCCTCGAGGACGGTACCCGTCAACGTCGTCGTGTCCTGAGGAGCCACGGACGCAATCGTGCCGGCCGCCGCCGCCTGTAGCGCGTCAGCGCCGTCCAAGCCCAGAACGACATCCGCATCAGCCTGAGCGATCGAATCCACCCCGTCAACGGGAACAACAGCGATCGAAAAACCCGTCGCCTTCGTGAACTCCTGTGCGGTCTCCGTGGGCAGCTGGGCGCCGCCCACCAGGGCAACAGTCACCACGCCGGAACCGGTCCTGGGCGTGGGGGCGTTGATCGTACCGCGCACCCCCCCGTTCGACGTCGAAGCACGCGCGCTTTGACCGGGAACGATCGGCGCGGCGAAAGGATCCTGAGGGGCGCTCGACGACACAGATGGGGTACAAGCTGCAACGGTCGTCGCCACGATCACGAGGGCCGACAGCGCAAAAAAAGAGCGGGCGCGAGCCATAACGAATCCTTCGGACGGGGACAGTACCCCTCTAGCATAAGACAGCTGGCCCGTGGCCCTCGCGCAAGAGGGCCGTGTGGGGCATCATGGAGGCACGCGCACCCGCGCGGGGACAGTCAACCCACGCCAGGAGATACTCATGGATCCCGCCACCATCGAAAAGGTTGCCACGACCGCCGTCATCGCCGGAGCAGCTTTCTTGGCCACCAAGATTTTTGAAACGGGCTGGAAGATCACCACGAAGCGCCCCGTTCCCGCCGAGGACGCCGACGACGTCACCCTGACCTCGCTGGTCATCTTCGCCGCCACCTCCGCCGCCCTCGCCGCCGTCGCCCAGCGCTACGCCTACAAGGGTTCCCAGAAGTGGCTCGCCCCCAAGCTCGAAGCGCGCTTCGGCGTGCCCCAGCTGGAGGCCTGAGACCCGGACCCCCCGTCCCTGCCCTCACACGAGCGGCAGGAGGGACCCAAGGTCCGTGCGCTCACCCGACGCGCTCACCCGGGAGGCTGCCACGGCCTCGTCCCAGGTGAGACGCCCGCACGCCAGAGACAGCCACGTGTGCGCGTCCGTCTCCACAACGGCGGGAGGCGTCCCCCGCCGATGCGTCGTCCCGGGCAGGATCTGAACCGCGCCCGCCGGCGGCACACGCACCTCGACCGACCGGCCCGGGTGGAGGGTCCCCAGTTCCTCGAGTGTGAAGCGAACGGCCGTCAAGGCCACCGGGCGCGGAGCCTCCTCACCGCATTCGACCGCACGACGCCAGGCGCGCAGTGCTTCCATCCCCCGGACCGGATCGATGCGTCGTTTCGCCATGCGTCGATTCTACGCCGCGCCACCGTCGGCGTGAGCGTGCATTCCTACCGCCCAGTCAGGCACAATGGAGTGAACTACCCCAACTGAGAGGTACCCGTGAGCGAGACAACCTCCCTTATCACGCTGCGTTCGATCCTCGACATCGAGATCGCGCGCACCTACCAGTGGGATGCCGCCACCATCATCACTGTCTCCGGGGTCGACCGTGCCGGCGACCTGACGACGCGCATCGTCGAGTATCCCGGAGCCCTCGCCGACATCGCCGCCGAAGGATTCTCGCCCCACTCGGCCGCCGGACACGCCCTGTCCCACGAGCTGCACGACGCGATCCAACGCCGCGTGCGCCTGTGGATCGCCGACATCCCCACCCCCCAGCTGCCGCGCCTACGCGACGCCCTAGGAGCTGACGTCGTTCACGAGGCCGGGGCCCCCTCCGGCGGTTACACGCCCATCGCGCTGTCCCCCCTCGCCCTGCTCGAAGCGTGGGCGGAAGGCACCGACGAACAGCGCGAGTTCATGCGCGTGGCCATGTCAGGGCTCGACACGATCTCCACGGCCTCACACGCCACCCGCGCCTCACGCGCCGTCGGCGCCTCCATCATCGAACGCTCCGCTTTCCTCAAGCTGTGCCGCAACCCCAAGTTCATCGCCTACGTCGTCGTCCTCGTGTACTCGATGGCGCGGGCCGTGCCCGTCATGTACGTCCCGCACTTCCGGGGCGACTGGCGCATCCTGTGGGCAATCGACATGGTCACCGCCATCCCCTACACGTGGGGACTCATCGAAATGGTCGCCGGGCAAAAACTCTGGCACCGGGTCGTTGGCGCCGCCACCGCTTCCGTGACCTTCCTGGCGCCCTACGTGTACTTCCTCATGTACGGGCGCCACGCTCCCCCGGGCGTGTGGACCGCCATCGCCTGCATTTTCTTCGGCGGAATCTTCCTGGAGGTCTTCCGCTACCAGCGCGACCGGGCCGTCAAGAAAGGCCTCTCGGAGCAGCTATAGCCCCCGCGTCCCTCCCCCAACCACTCTGAGCGCCCGAGAATAGCGGCCCGTCGCCCGCCGACCTTCCGCGCCGGAGGCCTACGGCGCGTCACCTCGAAGCCCACCCCGGCCTCGTCGCCGCTCGCGCCACCCGGCCCCGGCCTCGTCGCCGCCCGAACGAGCCTCGCATAACAAACATCCCCCGAGCGCCGGGCCCGGGGGTGTTCGTCGGTGATCGTGGGGCGGGAGCTACTTGTCCTCGCCGGTGGCCGTGCGGATGAAGCCCGCGACCATGAACCAGCCGCCGCCGACCCAGAAGAGGATGAGCGTCCACAGGGGCTGGAGCGGGTAGATGACGACCAGGTACGCGCAGGCGACGATCCACGCGGCGGCGCCGACGATGTTGGGG
>NZ_CAUTSL010000076.1:0-7747 GCF_963540955.1 Actinomyces bouchesdurhonensis | reverse complement strand
CCCAGCAGCGCCAGCAGGGCGTGCCAGGCCCCCAGGGCCTACCCCAGCAGCGCCAACAGGGCATGCCAGGCCCACAGAGCGCACCCCAGCAGCGCCAACAGGGCGTGCCAGGTCCCCAGGGCGCACCCCAGCAGGGCGTCCCCGGACCGCGCTTCCAGCAGGGCGTGCCAGGTCCCCAGGGCCTACACCAGCAGCGCCAGCAGGGCGTGCCAGGCCCACAGGGCCAACCCCAGCAGCGCCAGCAGGGCGTGCCAGGCCCACAGGGCCAACCCCAGCAGCGCCAACAGGGCGCACCCCAGCAGCGCCAGCAGGGCGTGCCAGGTCCCCAGGGCCTACACCAGCAGCGCCAACAGGGCGTGCCAGGCCCACAGGGCCAACCCCAGCAGCGCCAGCAGGGCGCGCCAGGCCCACAGAGCGCACCCCAGCAGCGCCAGCAGGAGCAGGTCACCACCCGGGACACGCCTGCGAAGAAGACGCGGCACATGCCCTCCGCGAAGCCGGCACCAACGGTGTCCTCCGATCCCTATAACGCCACAGGTACCAAGCCGACGTTCGATAGTTCCGACGACGCTTCCTCCGATAAGACGGACAAGAAGAAGCAAAAGTCCAGTTCCGGTAAGGGCTGGCTCATCGGCACGGCAGCAGCATGGATCGCGGTCATCGCTCTTGCCGTGACCTCCATCTACGTGGGAACGATGTTCAAGAGTGCCCGCACCGACCTCGCTCAGGCCGAATCCGAGCACAGCACCGCGCAGAGCGAGCTCGACCAGGCGAACTCTGATCTACAGCAGGCGAACAAGGACCTCGAGGAGGCACAGAAGTGAGCAGCACAACGTCGCAGGCGCATTCGACCTCACGCGTTTTTAAAATTCTCACGATTGTCGGGGTGGCCTTGGCCATCTGCCTGATGATCACGTCAGGCTTGCTCGGGTATGGAACCTACGCGGCGTCGAACAAGGCGACGCAGACGCGCGCCGACACGGAGTCTTTACACGCCCAGAAGAAGACCACCGAGACTGAGACAGCAACCGTACGTACGCAGGTGACTGCTGCGAAGAACTCTTCGGCGGCCACGACATGGTGCGACGGCTTAACCTCCGACCAATCAGACATCGCGATGCTCGACAATAAGAGCCTGGAGCTGAAGAACAAGTCCCAGAGTGAGCTTGATGCCATCGCAGCGCAGTGCCCAGCAAAGAAGGCTTTCATCGAAGCCTTCCGCGACGCGCCCTCGAATCTTTTCCTTGGCAAGGTGACTGATTGCACGCCAACAGACAACGGTTTGACAATGTCGGGTTCTCTGACCCTGAATGGAGACTCTTTGACAAGCGTGGGAGACCTCCAGGTCACTCTCAATCTCTTTGTCACTGCTTCGACACCGACGAGTTCCGACAAACCTCTTGGGACGACTACGCTCACGATTTCGGGCGGGTCGGGCACATTCAGCCAAACGCTGCCCGATCCCGGCATCTCGAGCGGTCACTGCAACGCCGTTGCGACAAATGTGTGGCCGGTGGGACTCTGATTCCATCGTTGCCCGCTAGTCGCAGGGCAGCTAGACTTCCTGACCAGGTATTCG
Source organism: Actinomyces bouchesdurhonensis (assembly GCF_963540955.1). Lineage (NCBI taxonomy): Bacteria > Bacillati > Actinomycetota > Actinomycetes > Actinomycetales > Actinomycetaceae > Actinomyces > Actinomyces bouchesdurhonensis. Next base: position 6,168 of record NZ_CAUTSL010000076.1, on the reverse strand, counting down.
ACTTGTTGTAACCCGAGAGAGAGTAACGATGAGTGTGCCCGTGCAAGGCTGGTATCCCGACCCCACCGGCGCCACACAGCTTCGGTGGTGGGACGGGAGTTCCTGGACCGACGTCACGACGCCCAACGCGGCGCGAGCGAGCGATGCCAACACACCTGAAGTCTGCGTGCCGGGCGAGGCCATGGTCTCGTCGCGTGGGAATAGTCAGATTCCGCTCCCGGGACACGCGCCCGACAACCCCTCACCCTGGGAGGATGCCCCGGCCTCGTCAACGACTTCGAGGACCCCTAAGCCCGGCGATCACGGACCCGCACGATCAGGAACGCTCCGTTGGACGCTCGCGTGCGTCGCCTCGTGGATGCTCGTTGCTACCTTCGTCGGTGTCCTCATCTTCGCGTGGTCACACTTGGGTGCGTCCGGTGCGATCTATGACGACGCGAAGGAGCATGCACGAAGCGCGCAACAGGAACGCGACTCCGCCCAGTCCACACTCGATGACATTAACCGCCAGATCGAGGAGGCCGAGAAGTGAGTACTGTTCCCGTTCCTGTGCGAGCAGCGACCGTCGCCGGCACGATCCTCGCCGTCATCTTCATCACCTTGTCCGCTGTCGTTGGTGGCGTGAACGTGTGGCGGACACGCTCCGCGGCAACCTACGAGGCCGAGGCCAGCCAGGCCGTATCCGAGAAGGCCGCCATCGACCAGCAGATTATTGAGGCCCAGGCCCACCTCGAGGCCGCTAACGCCCACAGAGACGCCGCCGCATGGTGCGCGTCGGTCACACGCGACAAGGCGGGTTCGATGCGCGATGTCGTCAAGTCCTATGATTCGGCGACACAAGCCGTTAAGGAGGCCATCCACGCCCAATGCGCCGACAAGGAGTCCCTAGCCAACGCGCAGCGCACACTGTCGGACTCTGACTTTTCTATTGCGATCGGGACATGCACGACCGACCAAGTCACGACGACGATGAGCGGCACGTTGACGATGACACAGTCGAGTTCCGTCGCATCCTTCGGTGACCTTGATGTCACGATTATCGGGTACACGGTTGACAAGGACGCGTCTTTTAACCCTTCCTCCCCCTACCAGGGGTCCACGACCGCGACACTGACACCCGGGACGCCTCTCACCTTCACTGTGTCGGTACCCTATGATCCGCAGATGTCCGCCACATCCGAGTGTGGCGCGACCATGACCTCGTGGTGGCCCTCAAGCATGTAGTGCACCGCGTGGCCTGTCCTCACACCGATCACTGCCATGCCATATGGCATTGCTGCACTCATTGCGTGAGTTGACGATCACACACGTGTGCCACGAAAGACACCACTGACCCTTCATTTAATTTTAACTTTTCATAGAATTTACGGGACACAGTGAAAGGAGCTTCCTCGTGAGCAACCCTATCCCTGGCTGGTACCCAGACCCAGCCGGTTCCCCCCAGCTGCGCTGGTGGGACGGCGGCCAGTGGACCGACCAATTCCAGCCTGATCCCGGCGCACAAGCACCCAGCTCTGCTCCCGGCGGCTTTCCCGGCGACGCTGGTTCCCAGAAGAACGGCAACGCTGGCACCGCCCAGGGCTACTCCCCCATGGCATCTAGCGCGCCCTCCGGCTATCCCGGCAACGTGGGAGCACAGGGCTACGGAGCTTCCGCAACGAACTCTGCCTCCGGCAACTCCGGCACCGCCCAGGGCCACTCCCCCATGGCATCTAGCGCGCCCTCCGGCTATCCCGGCAACGTGGGAGCCCAGGGCTACGGAGCTTCCGCAACGAACTCTGCCTCCGGCAACGCTGGACCCAGGGGCACCTTCAACGCAAGCACCGCGACCAACAGATACCCCTTAGGCACTCGGCCCAACGCTCCCGCCAAGCCCTCCGGTCCCAAGACGACGACCGGTCAGATCATCACCTCCATCGTGCTGGTCTGCCTGACCCTCGCTTTTGGCGTCGGCGCGCTCATCGGCACGAAGAGCTACGTATCCCACAACAAGGAATACAAGCAGGCTCAGCAGGAGCTGAACCAGGCGAAGGAAGATCTTCAATCGATCCAGGAGTCAAGCAAGTGAGTACAAGCGTCACCCCTGCGCCTACGGCCCCCAAGAAGAACCCGACCATGACCATGGTCAACCGCATTCTGCTCGTCCTCGCGATCCTCGTCGGGGTCGCAGCCGCGGTCATGATTACCCTCAGCGTTATGCGTTCCGTCGCCACCGAGAACACGCGCAAGGAGACGGAATCGACGCGCCAGCAGGCAGCGGACCTGTACGCCACCAACTGGTGCAACCAGATCACCGCTGATAACGCCTCGAACATTTCTTCGCGCTACGCCGACTACAGTTCGGCCGATCAGATGAAGTCAGCCGCCATCGACAGTCGTTGCCCCAAGCGCGTTGAGGTCGCGCAGGTGGTCAGCACCTTTAGCGCGAGTGACGATTTTAAGATCAGCGACAAGTCGTGCACGATGAACGCGGATGGCAAGTCCGTCTCCTGCGCCGCGGAGGTCACGGTCACTGACTCTGATCTGGTCGCCAAGCTCCCCGATTTCTCCTCCGTCGACGTGACACTCAAGATGACCTACTCGGATAGCGGCCTGTCGTTCATGCCCCCGAAGCACACCGAAAACAACGTCGCAATCGTCAAGGTCGATTCGGACGGCAAGGGCACAGCCGTGTTCCAGGCCCCCTACGATTCGTCGTGGGGCGATTACTACAGTTTCGCGGTCACCTCGTTCTTCCCGAACGAGTAGGCCCGCAGCTTTCACCACTGGTCCCGTCGTCCCATGGGCGGCGGGACCAGTCGTTGTGCCTGACGCGTCGAAGCCACCGCGCCCCGACCGATTGCCTTGCCGATCGGGTCAGTGGTGTTCGTGGGAGTCGTAGCCGCGCAGACGGTCCAGCTCCCGCCGTTCCTTCTTGGTGGGTCTCCCACTGCCCTTCTCGCGCACCGCGATGGGTATATGGACGCGTGGCCGCTCGGCCGTGCGATCGTCGTAGGCCATGCGGGCCTGTGGGTAGGACACGCGTTTGTTCAACGGTAAGACAACGCCAAGGATCCGGTCGAAACCTTCAACGCGCAGGCGCACCTCGTCACCCACGCGTACCTTGTGGGCAGCCTTCACCGGTTCGCCGTTGACCCGTACGTGACCAGAACGCACTGCGGCGGTCGCCTGTGAGCGAGACTTCAGCTGGCGGATCGCCCACAGCCACGTGTCAACGCGCACGCAGGACGAGGCCAGGGCGCCTGGCGGAATCACGACCGTCTCGGGTACGTCACTCATGAGCGGGCTTAGTTGATGCGGCGGATTCGATGCTGCTGACGTGGCGTCAGAACAATTGCGACGAGCGCACACAGGAGAGGCATACCGACGAGCATACCGACGAGGGCCCCCCACGGGATGACCGGCGTGAGGGTCACCAGGGTCCGGAAGATGCCCGAGCGGGCGAAGGTGACGACCGCGAGAACGCCGACGATGAGGCCTGAAAGAACCGCGGTGGGGATCGCGTTGAGGGCCAGGACGACGCCCTGCCAGGTCGTAACGTGGCGGCGCATGGCGGGGGCGGCGCCGATCGCGTCGAGGGTGTCGAGGTCTGGGCGCATGTCGGAGGCCGAGAGAGCCACGACGAGCGCGACCGTGGCCGCCGCGGCGACGATCGCGATCAGGGCCGCGACGTAGGGCAAGACGATGGATCGCATGGTCGGGGTGATGACTTGGGCGCTGGCCCCTGGTACCTGCCGGGCAATAGTCGCTTGGAAGGTGGGCGCATCCACCGAGTTAACAGGATTGTCCACCGTCAGGAGTTCGCCCAGAGGAACGCTGTCAAGACCGAGGGTCGTCGCTGCGGCGGGTGAGAGAACCATGACATTGACGCGTGTGAGCGGCGACGCCGCGAAGGATTGGGAAGCCATCACTTGCGCGTTCGGCAAGGCATCGTCCGATGCTCCGGCTGCCTTCGCCACCGCAATGTCTTTCATGTCGAGACTGCGCAGCTCGGCCTGCCCCGCGCCGTTGATCCATGCCGGATCAGGAACGAGCACGCCGCCCGCATTCAAGGTTGCAATTGCGCGGACCATGTCGTCTTCGTTGGTGAAGTAGCCTGCTTGGCGCAAATAGGTGCCGTCGTCGACAATGTATGCAACATCGAGCTCAGCCATTTGCCCCACGGCGGCCAACTGCGTGAGCGTTGAGTGATCGGCGGGCACGATGGCCTCAACCATGGTTTCGGGACCGCCGGGTCCGCTGTTCCATGCGATGCCGTAAAGGGTGGCCTTGGACACGACCGTGCGCTCGTTGCCGACTGCGTCAGTCGCTGACTTCATGAGGGCACGGGAACGGGTCACTGAATCGGTCTTATCGATCGCTGAGACGAAGATCTGTCCGCGCTGGCCCACGTGTGGGCGCGAGTTCCATCCCGCCTCGTTCGACGAGGACAGGGTGATGAGCAGCGCACATGCAACAAACACGGTCGTGAGGATCGAAGCCATGGCCGGGAACGTTCGGTGGCCGTTTCGAACTGCGTCACGCAGCGCTAGGCGCATACTCATGGACGCCCGACGGTTTGGTACACGCCAGCGTGTGAAGACGTACGGGATCGACCCGATGAGGCCAACTTCGAGGAGGGCAACTCCGAGGACGAGGGTGAACACCGAACCAAACCAGGCGGCGACGGCTAGCAGGGGGATGCCGGATAGGAGCAAGACCGGGTAGATCATGCGGCGACGCACGAGCCGTGAGGGCTCCCACACGCGTCCTCCGATCACAGCGGAGGTATCGATATGGGAGGAGGTGTGTGCCGGTGATACCGAGGCCATGAGGGACAGGAGGATCGGCAGGGTAACGGACAAGGCGAGCGGCCAGAAGGGAAGGATACCGATGCCGAGGCCTGACCATAGCCCAATGCCGACCATCAGCCCTGCGGAGAGCATCACCGAGAACGCGGCTGAATAGATACCGATGACGATGCCGTGCGCGACGGTGAGTCGGCGCCCATCTGAACGGTCGCCACCGTTGGCGACGATCATGGCGGCCGTGCGCATGACGGAGCGTTGAGCAACCGTGTAGAGGGGGGAGATGAGCAGGATCATCTCGGTGACGATGAGCAGGACGCCGGCGATTCCGAGCAGGTACTGCCAGGGACTTGAGCTCCGCGATGACTGTGGGACCTCGTATTGGGCGATCAGTGCGGGCAGAGCCGATGCGTCCGGTGGACTAGCGAGCACTTGGCGGGAGACGACTGAGAACCCTGATTTGTTGAGCGTGCGAACGTCGTCCCACGTGACGGGAACGGGTCCCGTCACGTACCAGGCTGTCTGCGTTCGCCCCGCGACCGCGAGGCGATCAATGTCGAGCGTTCCGTCGCCGATGATGGCGCACCCGCTGCCAGCGATAACCGCGTCGATAACGGCGTTTCCTTCGAGGGCTTGCGTCGTTCGATCTTTCGCGACCGTGAGCGAGAGGGCGACCGTATCGCCGGTGGTTACGCCAAGGGCGCGTGCGACATCGTCAGAAATAACAGCGTGATTAGTTTCGAGGACTCCGTGTCTGTGTCCCGCTTGGACGCGAGGCGCGTCCAGGGAGGCGGTCTGTATGCCCGAATCGACCGTGTAGCCTGTTCCACCGGGTGCCGTCAGGTGAAGCTGATAGAGGGTGTCAACCGCCACGAGCTGGTCGCCCGGAGGGACCCAATCGGCGAGGGTCTGCATCGTGACGTCGACTTCCTCGTCCGAGGCTGTCTTGGAGAGGCGGTCTGCTGTGAAGTCCTGGTCGAGGGCGGTCGAGGAACGACGGAGGGTGACGGCCTGAACATCGGAGGTGTGGCCCAGCCAGGACGACGCCTGGTAGCGCTGGGAGGTCGTCACATCCCAGAACGTGAGGGAACCGATCGCAACGACGATCGGCAGGGAAATCAGAATGACTGCCGTGAGGGTGCGCCCCAGGCTATGGCGCGCATCGCGTGAGGCGATGCGGAGTACTACTCCCCATCGCCTCATCCGTATCCTGAGTCGGCTCATTAGTTCCTTGGTGCTGTGTCTGCCAGCAGGTCCCTCAACGAGTCTGCGCGCGAACGATCAACGATGCGACCATCTCGCAGGAAGACTGTGCGGTCTGCCCACGCGGCCATTCTGGCCTCATGAGTCACGAGGATACCGGCTGCGCCCGCATCTATGT
>NZ_CAUTSL010000075.1:0-7944 GCF_963540955.1 Actinomyces bouchesdurhonensis | reverse complement strand
CGGGCCAGGCTACGGCGCACCCGGGCCAGGCTACGGCGCACCCGGGCCAGGCTACAGCGCACCCGCCCCCGGGCCAGGCTACGGCGCACCCGGGCCAGGCTACGGCGCACCCGGGCCAGGCTACGGAGCACCCGCCCCCGGGCCAGGCTACAGCGCACCCGGGCCAGGCTACGGCGCACCCGGCGCCTCTGGCTACAGCCAGACCGGAGCGTGGGGATGGGCCCCCAAGCCAGGTATCATCCCGCTGCGTCCGCTTTCGATCTCTGACCTGTTGAGTGGCTCCTTCGCGGCCCTTCGTATGAACCCGAAAGTACTGTTCGGTTTCACGCTGATTGTGTTGACGATCGTGGGTGTCCTCGACTCGCTCGTCTCTATCTTTCCCGTGTACTCGTTGATGTCGGCCTCGGAGTACGGCGGGGATCCTCAGGCTTCCCCCGATGACATAGCCAGTTCCGTGTCCATGGCCTTTGTGTCAACGTTCGTGGGCTACGCCATCTTGCTGATATGTTCTATCCTTGCGGTAGCACTGCTGAACGGAATCCTGTCCACCACGGTGGCGCAGATGGTCATCGGCAAGAAGATCACATTCCGCCAAGCATGGGCGTTAGCAAAGCCGCGCATGATGCCGGTGTTAGGTGTCGTCGTCCTCACATTTCTCGCGGTCGGTATCCCGGTCATCCTATGGATCGTCGGCATAGTCGTGCTTCTCTTGGCCTCGGGCAGTTCGAACGCGGCGTACAGTGCTGCCGGTTTGATGTTGATTGCGTTGTTTCCGATGGCGTTGGTCTCCTACGCGGTACAAGTTCGTCTCCTCTACGCGCCAATGTGTGCCGTCTTGGAGCACGCTGGTCCCATCGAGTCGATCAAGCGCTCGTGGTCCTTGACATCAGGGGCGTTCTGGATGACCCTGGGTCGCCTGATGCTCATCAGTATTCTGGTTGGTTTCATCGCTGGCATGATCACGATGGTCATCAGCACTGTTGTCGTCGGTATTGTCTTCGCGGTCTTCAGCGCCGGTAGCCTTGATCCCACCAAGATGGTTGGGTTGCTCATGACTACTAGTGTGCTGACCACCATTCTTCAGATGGCCTCCTACGCCCTCGTCTTCCCCATCATGTCAGCATTCCAGACTCTTATGTTTGTGGATCAAAAGATTCGCACAGAGAACTTCGCCTTCGCGCTCGCCCAGGCCGCCAGGAGCTAGGCGGTGGACCCGGTGTTCGCGTGCGGCGTTCCCTTGGCGCCCGACGAGGGTGAGGCCCGGTCGTGGCTGGAAGAGGAACTTTCGCGCGGGATCTACAACACCGACGCCAGCGGCATTACCGATGTCATTAGGCGTTTCCTAACGAGGCTCTACGAGGCCATCGAATGGAAGGGAGAGGGGCCTTTCTCTTTCTCTGTGCTCGTGACGCTCCTGGCGATCATCGCGATTGCGCTCGTCATCATCGCGCTGATCCTCAACCCGATTCGTTCCTCCTGGCGTGCATCCCACTCAGTGTTCGAGGAGGAGGCGAGCCGCGAGGATGTACGCCGTCTCTTCAACGAGGCTGTGGAAGACGAGGACTGGAACCTGGCTTACGTGTGGGCCTACCGTCTCCTAGTGTTGGGGTTGGATGAATGCGAGGTCGTCACGTCATCGCCAGGTCTGACGGCACGCGAAGCCGCGGTGGCGGCGACCCGGCTCGTGCCCGAACAGGGCCCGACGCTTGCTTTTCACGCACGGACTTTCGACCGCGTTCGTTACGGGAATGCATCGGTTCACCGCCAGGACGTGGACGCATTAAGCAAACTCACGCCTGCCCTGTTGGATGCCTGCCGAAAGGCCCAGGACCACTGATGAAAGCCACGCAGGTTCGCATCATTACCCCCACGGCGCGTGAACGGGCGAGCGCCGCGCGTCCGGCGATCATGGTTCTCGCGTTCGTCATAGTGTCCTTTGTCGGCATCGCATTCTTGCCGCAGGCTGGTTTCAACAATGCCCCCGTGGGCATCCGCAACCCTGGAGGCGACGGCGCGCGGGCACTCGCGCAGGTGCTTGAACACCACGGCATCACGGTGAGCGAAGTGTCGGCCGCTCAGGCGGCATCCGTAGATGAGAACACGACGCTCGTCGTCGTTTTTCCTTCCCGCATGTCGGCTCAGTTGGCGCAGGAGGTGGAGACGCGAGCGAGCGTTGTCTACGTGGGCTTGGAGGAGGAATACGGGGGTGAGCCACCCTACCTGGCGGGGTTGCACGCAACCCGATCCTGGGACACCGGGCAAAGAACACAGCCAGGATGCGCTTCCGAAGCAGCCCAGCATGCGAGCGAGCTGTTTTCCTCCGCTTATTCGGTTTCCGCTTCTTCCTCCACCTGGCACCTGTGTTTCACCACAGACGGGCAAAATTACGCCTACGCTGAGCGCGTTGAAGACGGTCGCTTCCGCGCAGTCATCCCCGATTCGGTGCGGGTGCGCAACCGTGCGATCACGGAGGGAGGCAACGCCGCCTTGGCCATTAACGCGATCGGCAGGACCAACAAGGTCGCCTGGTTCGTTGCCTCCCATGGTGTTTCTGTTTCCTCCGAGCAGGTGACACCCACTGATTCTCCGTTCCTTGCTCCCGCCTTCCTCATGGTGCTCGGCTCAGCGCTGTTGGCGGCCGCGGCGCGCGGCACAAGACTCGGGCCACTCACCCCGGAGCAGCTGCCGATTGAGGTACCTGCCGCTGAAACCCTCATCGGGAAGGCACGACTCATGCGCGCCATGCGCTCCTACGGGCATGCCGCCAGAGCGCTGCGCAGCGCGTCTGCCTCGCGCATCGCGTCCTCGCTAGGTGTCACGTACACCGCTGATCGTGAGACGCTCGCACGCGAGATCGAGCAACGAGGCCTGCCTCCCTCCCGCTACGAACAACTTCTGTGGGGGCCACCACCGACAGACGAGGCGGCCCTCGTCCAACTCGCCAACGACCTCTACGCCCTCGAGAAGGAGATTCGCCATGACTAACCCCGGCCCCATGCCCTCCCCGCAGTATGGCACCGCTGGTGGCGTACACGATCAGGGCGGACCCGGATACTCCGGGCCGCAGGGGGGATACGCGCCCCGGGGAGGCACCCCCACCCAGGGGACCCCGGCCTCGTACTGCGCGCCAACGGGCCAGGGATGGTCGGGGCGTCGCCTCAACGAGGCAGAGCGAAGCACGCAGGAGGCCCTCCTGGCGCTCAAAGCTGAGATCGGTAAAGCCATCGTCGGCCAGGACGCGGCAATCACCGGACTGATTGTCGCCCTCGTTGCCGGCGGCCACGCCTTGCTCGAGGGGGTCCCCGGCGTCGCTAAAACGCTCCTCGTGCGCGCACTCGCCCACGCCCTCAACGTCGACATGGCGCGTATCCAGTTCACCCCCGACCTGATGCCCGCCGACATCACCGGCTCAATGATCTGGGACGCGGGACGATCCGAGTTCGTCTTCCGTGAAGGTCCCGTGTTCACGAATCTGCTCCTCGCCGACGAAATCAACCGGACGCCACCCAAGACCCAGTCGGCGCTCCTCGAATCCATGGAGGAACACACCGTCTCGGTCGACGGTACGACCCGCGCGCTACCTGCCCCCTTCATGGTCATTGCCACGCAAAACCCCATCGAATACGAGGGCACCTACCCGTTGCCGGAAGCACAGTTGGACCGTTTCCTCCTCAAACTCGAGCTGCCCCTGCCATCCCGCGACGCCGAAATCGACATCGTTGCCCGCCACCAGGGCGGCTTCAACCCAACGTCCCTCGCGAAGGCGGGCATTCACCCGGTCGCCGGCGCCGCTGACATCCTCGCGGCTCACGAAGCCGCCGCACGCGTTGAGGTCGCTCCCGCCGTCATCGCCTACCTGGTCGACGTGTGTCGTGCAACGCGCACCTCACCCGCCGTGCGCCTCGGCGTGTCCCCGCGAGGCGCGACCGCCCTGCTGCGCACCTCTCGCGTGTGGGCCTTCCTACAGGGCCGAGGATTCGTGACCCCCGACGACATTAAGACGATGGCCCCCTCGACCCTCGCACACCGCCTCGGCCTGCGTGCCGAAGCCAACCTCGAGGGCATCACGGCCGCCAACGTCGTCTCAGGAGTCCTCGCAGCCACCCCCGTCCCCCGCTGAGGCTCCCGTGATCGTCTCTGCGCGCAGCGCGCTCGTCGTTCTCGTCGGCATCGTCCCCCTCGCCTTCTCGCCATCCCGCGCCTTCGCCTGGACGTGGTTCGGCCTCGTCATCGCGGCGTGCCTGATCGACACGGCCGGCGCTCCCTCCCCCCGCACCCTGCGCCTGCGACGCGACGTCACCGGCCCAATCCGCGCCAACCAGACAACCACGGCAACGCTGCGCCTGACCAACACGACGAAACGACACATGACCCTGGATGTACGCGACGCGTGGCCACCATCCCTCGCCCCCACCCCGTCGCGCCAACGCGTGCGCCTCACCGCCCGCAGCTCCACCACCGTCACAACGATGCTCTGCCCGTCGCGGCGGGGCACGCGCCACGCCGATGTAGTCACGATCCGCTCGTGGGGGCCGCTACACTTGGGCGCGCGTCAAGTCAGTCTTGAAGCACCATTGACGCTGTCAGTCCTCCCCGAGTTTAAGGCGCGCGTACTACTACCCACGCGCCTGGCTCGGCTCCACGAATTGGAGGGCACGACGCCGACGACACTGCGCGGCGCGGGCACCGAGTTTGACTCCCTGCGCACCTACGTCGAAGGTGACGACCCGCGAGACATCGACTGGCGTGCATCCGCTCGCTCCACCGAACTCATAGTGCGCCAGTGGCGCCCCGAACGAGACCGACACGTCCTCATCGTCGTGGATTGTGGACGCGCCTCCGCCGCTCTGCTCGGCGCACCCGAACACATGGACGTGGACTCGATCGCCCTGGGCTGTGCGCCCCGCTTGGATTCCTCCATCGAGACAGCCCTCCTCCTGGCAACCCTCGCCGATCGCGCGGGCGACAAGGTCCACGTGTTAGCCGTCGACTCTCGCGTGCGCGCACGCGTATCAGGGGTACGCGGACCCAAAATCATCGAGACCCTCGCCGCGACCTTCACGGATATTTCGCCGCGCCTAGACGTCACCGACTGGTCCGACGTGGCCACAGCCGTCGAACAGACCGTCCACCACCCGTCATTCGTTGTTGTAATCACGAAGATCCCCCCAGCCGGCATGGACACAGAGTTCACGGACACCCTGTCGCGCCTCGCCGATCGCCACACCGTGCTCGTCGCCTCCGCGACCGACCCCGACGAGATTCGCGCACGGCACGGACTCTCCAACGCGGAAGAAGTGTTCCTCGCCGCCTCCGCCGCACTCTCCCAGCGAGCCGACGACGCTGGTGCCGCCGACGCACGCCTTGCGGGTGCACTCACCCTTCAGGCATCCGCTGAACTGTTACCCGCACGCACAGCTGACCGTTACATCGAACTCAAGAAAGCTGGTCGCCTCTAGATCGAGAACCCCCTGGCCAGCGTATGCACCCGCAACACTTAAGCGGCTCTTCATAATTGGGGGTGTGGTTGGGGTTTGAATTCTCCGGTTTTGGGGAGTGTTCGGGTGATGTTGTGGGTGAGGTTTCGGAAAGTCCTGGGGCGCAGCTGCGTAGGTGTTCGAGGGGTGCGTTGATGGCTTGGGTGGGGTCGTTTGTGGTGTGGGGGTGGTCGAAGTAGGCCTGGATGTCTGTGGTTCTTCGTTTGAGTGTCCTGCCCAGCGTGATGAGTTCGGTGAGGCTCCTCGGTACGCGCGTGGACGTCAGTGTGTTGATTTCGGCTTGCATCAGGGCCTTACCGGTGCTCGTGTTGGGCGCGCGGTAGGCATCAATGATGTTCTGGTAGGCGCTCCAGGTGACCTCAAGGGCGACGTGTTCGTCGCCGGACAACAGGTCGAGGATGCGGTGTTGCTGGTGTGGTGTGAGTAGGCAGGATCTGGTGTGCAGCACCCTGCGGGCCTTGTACAGGGGGTCCGTGGCGCGCCCGCGCCGGTGGTGAAGTTCTTGCCCGGTGCGTCTGCGGCACTCGTCCAAGGCGTTGCCGGCGAGGTGTACGACGTGGAAGGGGTCCATGACTGCCTTTGCGTCGGGGAGTTCTTCGGCGGCAGCGCTCTTGAACCCGGTGAATCCATCCATAGCGACGATCTCGATACGGCTGCGCCACGTATCGGGCTGGGAGGCGAGCCAGGTTTTGAAGACCTGCTTGGAGCGGCCCGGGACCATGTCCAAGAGCCAGGAGGGGCCACTGCGATCTCGGATGGGCGTCACGTCCAAGATGACGGTGACGAATTTGTCGCCGTAGGGGGTGTGGCGCCACACGTGTTCATCCACGCCAATGACGCGCACGCCTTCGAACCGGGTCGGGTCGTTGATCAGTGAGCGCTCTCCTTCGGCCAGGACAGCAGTGTTAGCGGTATTCCAGGACACGCCCAAGGCCTGGGCAACGCGCGCCACCGTCAAATGGTGGACGACCAGCCCAGTGAGCGCCCAGCGCACCGCCGCCCGTGAGAGCTTCGCGCGCGGATCGGCCGCTTGACTCATATCCTGACGCCACACGTGAGAACACGTCTCGCACCGGTAGCGGCGCACGCTCACATGCACAATCGTGGAACACCACCCGCAGGGCTCATGCGCCAAGCGCCTGATCACCATGTCACGACAAATGCCCTGGCACCGGTAGCGCCGGCACCACCGGTCCTCACCAACAATGCGGCACGCCAACACTGCATGGTCTGGCCACATGCGCTGGCCCGTCACCTCCAGGCCCAGGTCATCCAGGCGCGTGAACGCGCTCAGATCAGGGCGATCAAAGATAGTATTGGGCATGTCGAGGTCTTTCAGATGGACGGTGTCGGAACCCCCCATCATCGAAAGACCTCGACCCCTACCCGGCCACGACACGCCCAACCCCACCCACCACCCCTACACCCTCAAATGCGAAGAACCCACAAACCGCGGAATATCAACGATCAGATTTCAACACACGAAATACAATCACGGGAATTACGTGCGAAATTACTGGGGAACCAGCCCGATTGGAAGCCGACGCACGAAACCACCTATCAGCACACCAGACGCCGGTGTGACGGGCGCCGGATGGACCGGAGGGCACGGGCGAGCTTCGCGAGGCGGCGCCGAGCGAAGCGAGATCGCCAAGTCTCGCGGGCGGGCGGGCCTAGCGACGCCCGAAACAACGCGGAGGCCGCTGCACCCGTTACGGGGCGCGACACCCGATCAGAAGGGGTGCACTGCCTACGGATCGGGTGCAGCGCACCCAATCACAAGAACAAACGCGGAATCTGCGAGACGACAGCCGAAACAGCGCGGAGGCCGCTGCACCCGTTACGGGGCGCGACACCCGTTACGGGGCGCGACACCCGATCAGAAGGGGTGCACTGCCTACGGATCGGGTGCAGCGCACCCAATCACAAGAACAAACGCGGAATCTGCGAGACGATCGCCGACACGCACAAGGCCCCGGGAGCTCGCGCTCCCGGGGCCTCAGCACATAGCGATCAGCCAACACTCCACGTCGCGCCGTCGCGGCCGTCGGCGACGGTGACGCCGGCCAGGCGGTCGCGCAGCTCGTCGGCGCGCGCCCAGTCCTTGGCGGCGCGGGCAGCGGCCCGCTCGGACAGCACGGCCCGGACCAGCGCGTCCAACGCCTCGTGCTCGGCGGCGGCCGCACCGGACGCACCCGCGCCGATGCCGGCCTGGCCGCGCGGACTCGGCAATACGCTGACCGGGACAGCCCGGCAACGCGCCCGTGCAAGACGCTGAGAAAACCCCTGACCAACCAGGTAGCTCACAGCCTCGTGCCTGCGCGCCGGGCCTAGAAGTTTCCCTCCGCCAACTCTCGCAACGCTGCCTTCTCCAACTCTGCTTGGCCCAACAACTGGCTCTTCAGAGTTGAGTGTGGGTGGAGGCGTCTAGGCCTCCTGCGATGAG
>NZ_CAUTSL010000074.1:0-7968 GCF_963540955.1 Actinomyces bouchesdurhonensis | reverse complement strand
CTCCACTCCGGCGGATTCCAACACCTCCTACACCCTTAAATGCGAAGAGCCGGTTTGTGAGGCCAGTCGAAAACTGACCCGGTTAAATTATGTGCGACTTTGTGAGGGGGTGATCCGGTGCTCGCGCGCCCCGCGCCCCCCGCGCCCCCGCCCCCGGCCTCGCGCGCCCCCGCCCCTGCGCCGAGGGCGAAAGCGCGCGCACGGCGCCGGAGCTTTCCGTAGGCTGTAACCAGTCAACTGGGACGGGTGTGCGCCGAGCTGCGGCGCTTGCCCCGAAGCAAGGAGAGACATGTTCGAACGCTTTACTGATCGCGCGCGCCGTGTCGTCGTGCTCGCGCAGGATGAGGCCCGCGGTCTTAAGCACAACTACATTGGCACGGAGCACCTGTTGCTCGGCCTGATCTCTGAGGGCGAGGGCGTTGCGGCGAAGGCTCTGGAGACGATGGGCATCAAGGGCGAGGCCGTGCGCGCTTCGGTCATTGAGATTATTGGCGAGGGTGAGAAGCCGGTTGAGGGCCATATTCCTTTCACGCCGCGCGCGAAGCGCGTTTTCGAGCTGAGTCTGCGTGAGGCCCTGCAGTTGGGCCACAACTACATTGGGACGGAGCACCTGCTGCTCGGCCTCCTGAAGGAGGGCGAGGGTGTGGCCGCCCAGGTGTTGACTAAGCAGGGCGCGGACCTGGCGCAGGTGCGCCAGACGGTCATTCAGATGCTCAGCGGCTACCAGCGGGGTGACGAGGAGGGCCGCGAGTCGGTTGGCGCGGGCGTGGGGGGCAGCGGTGGTCCTGAGCGCTCGAACTCCGCGATCCTCGAGCAGTTTGGTCGCAACCTGACGCAGGCTGCGCGCGAGAACAAGCTGGATCCTGTCATTGGCCGTCGCGTCGAGATGGAGCGCGTTATGCAGGTCCTGTCGCGCCGCACGAAGAATAATCCGGTTCTGATTGGTGAGCCGGGTGTTGGTAAGACTGCGGTCGTTGAGGGCCTTGCGCAGGCGATCGTGCACGGCGACGTGCCTGAGACTATTAAGGATAAGCAGATTTATAGCCTCGACATGGGGTCGTTGGTTGCGGGTTCGCGCTACCGTGGTGATTTCGAGGAGCGCTTGAAGAAGGTCCTGAAGGAGATTCGTACGCGCGGCGACATCATTCTGTTCATCGATGAGATTCACACCCTCGTGGGTGCGGGCGCAGCTGAGGGTTCGATTGACGCGGCTCAGATGCTTAAGCCGATGTTGGCGCGCGGCGAGCTTCAGACGATCGGTGCGACGACGAATGACGAGTATCGCAAGCACATCGAGAAGGATGCGGCCCTTGAGCGTCGTTTCCAGCCGGTGAAGGTGGAGGAGCCCAGTGTTGAGGAGACGGTGGAGATCCTTAAGGGCCTGCGTGACCGTTACGAGGCGCACCACCGCGTCATCATCACGGACGCCGCGATTCAAGCGGCTGCCGAGTTGGCGGACCGTTACATTTCGGATCGTTTCCTCCCCGATAAGGCCATTGATCTGGTGGACGAGGCCGGGGCGCGTCTGCGTATCCGTCGCATGACTGCGCCGCCGGAGCTGCGCGAGCTGGACGAGAAGATCGCCGAGGTGCGTCGCAACAAGGAGGCGGCCATCGACGATCAGGACTTCGAGAAGGCGGCGTCGCTGCGCGACGAGGAGTCGAAGCTCTCCGATGAGCGCAAGGCGAAGGAAGAGGCCTGGAAGGGCGGCGAGTCTGACGAGATCGCCGAGGTCGGGGATCAGGAGATCGCCGAGGTCTTGGCCATGTCGACGGGTATCCCGGTTGTGCGCCTGACCCAGACGGAGACCGCGAAGCTACTCAAGATGGAAGACGAGCTGCACAAGCGCGTCATCGGCCAGGACGAGGCCGTTAAGGCGCTCGCCCAGTCGATTCGTCGCACGCGCTCGGGTCTGAAGGATCCGAACCGTCCCGGTGGCTCGTTCATCTTCGCGGGTCCGACGGGCGTGGGTAAGACCGAGCTGGCGAAGGCCCTCGCCGAGTTCCTGTTCGGCGACGAGGATGCGCTTATTCAGCTGGACATGTCTGAGTTTTCGGAGAAGCACACGGCGTCGCGTCTCTTCGGTGCGCCTCCCGGCTACGTTGGTTACGACGAGGGTGGCCAGCTCACGGAGAAGGTGCGCCGCAAGCCGTTCTCGGTCGTCCTCTTCGACGAGGTCGAGAAGGCTCACCCGGACATCTTTAATTCCCTGCTCCAGATCTTGGAGGAGGGGCGCCTGACGGATTCGCAGGGCCGCAAGGTGGACTTTAAGAACACCGTCATCATCATGACGACGAACTTGGGTACGCGTGACATCAACAAGGGTGTCCTGACGGGCTTCCAGACGGCGGATAACTCGACGCACGATTACGGTCGTATGAAGTCGAAGGTTGCGGAGGAGTTGAAGCAGCATTTCCGTCCGGAGTTCCTTAACCGCGTGGATGACACGATCGTGTTCCCGCCGCTGACGAAGCCTGAGATTGCCCGCATTGTTGATCTGATGATCGCGAAGCTGGCGAAGCGGATGGAGGCGCAGGATATGCGTTTGCAGTTGACGGATGAGGCTCGCGAGCTGCTGGCTGATGTGGGCTTTGATCCGGTTTTGGGTGCTCGTCCGTTGCGTCGCGCGATCCAGCGGGAAATCGAGGATGCGTTGTCTGAGCGTATTCTGTTTGGTGAGCTGCAACCTGGTCAGGTTGTCACGGTGGGGGTCACTGGCGAGGGGAAGGAGCGGACCTTCACCTTCAACGGAGAGTGATTTACTCGCCAATTGTCGAGGGATGACAAACCCTGGTTTAGCGGAGAGCGGCCCGTCTCACAAGGATGGGCCGCTCTCTAGTTGTCAAGTAATCGTACCTCTGATAGATTCTCATTAACCATGGGGATTGTGCGAAAGCGTGCAACACTATTCGCGAGGCTGTATTCATCGATTGAGAGAGGGTCTATGAAGGCGCGAGCACGGCGAAACCTGACCAGCGTGAGACGACGCCTGCCGGCGGCGGTCCTCATGCTGGTTGTTGTCGCGCTGTGTATCGCAGGCGTGATCTACAAAGGTGCTGAAATCACTCAGGTGAACGTCAATGATGGCGGAATTTGGGTCACAAACAAGTCCAAGCAGATGGTCGGACACCTCGACTATGAGGCCCGCATCCTCGATGGTGCGCTGCGCACCGAGGCCACCAACTTCGACGTCGGTCAGGCAGCCGAAACCGTCACCGTCTCTGATTTGACCTCACTTACTGTTGCGCCGGTCAATGTTACTCAGGTGGCCCTTGAGTCCCCTACGTCGCTGCCGTCCGGATCAGTCGTCATGCAGGGCGGAGATGTTCTCGGGGTCTTTAATGCGACAAATGGCACACTGTGGACGACCTCGGCCACCTCTCCGAATCCGACCAGTCTTTCCGAAGGTGCGGCAGTCGCCTCGAACATGGGAGACGGTGCGTTTGTCACCGGCATGGATGGGACAGTGTATGCCCTGTCTGCATCCGGCACCTTAACAACTGTTAAGCGTCAGGGTGCCATGGATCAAGCGAAGACCTCCATCATCGAGGGGATCCCCGCTGACGCCACGCTGTCCATGACGGTCGTCGGCGACCAGGTCGTCGCGCTTGACTCCACCACCAACACCCTTTTCCTGCCTGGCGGCAAGAAGCTCAACCTGAGCGCAGCAGGCGTCGAGGACGGAGGAGTCCTCCAGCAGGCGGGACCGAAGGCCGACTCTGTGCTCCTCGCCACGGCCTCGTCCCTCGTGACCATTCCCCTGAAGGGCGCCGCCCCCACGATCGTTCCCGCCGCCGAGGGCGCCCCCAGTGGCACCCCGGCCGCACCCGTGCGCCACGAAGGATGCTCCTACGGCGCATGGACCGGTTCGGGAGCATACGTGCGCTCATGCGACGACCCCGGCTCGAATAAGCAGATGATCATCGACACTCTCAGGAGTGCAAAAGAAATCGTCTTCCGCACCAACCGCAAAGCCATCGTCCTCAACGACGTCGCACAGGGCAGCGTGTGGCTGCCCGACTCGAACATGGTCCTCATGGACAACTGGGACGAGGTCGAAAAGCAGCTCGAGGAAAACGAGGAGGAAGACAAAGACAACCCCGAACTCACCAACGAGGTTGCCGACCCTGAAAAACGCGAGCAGAACACTCCGCCCGAGGCCGTGGACGACGAGTTCGGTATCCGCCCGGGCCGCTCCACGGTGCTACCCGTCCTCGACAACGACTCCGACCTTGACGGGGACGTGCTGACCGCATCCCCGACCTCCCAACCTGCCTGGGGAACCGTGACCGTTGCTCGCGCGGGCCGCGCCCTCCAAATCGCGGACGTGGGTGCGCAGCAGACGGGATCGACGTCTTTCTCCTACGAGGCCTCCGACGGCAAGGACTCCGCCACCGCGCATGTACAGGTGACGATTCACCCATACGGTGAAAACGAGGCACCCGTGCAGCTGCGCGCGTCCTCCGTCAAGATCGGCGCGGGCGCCCAGATCCAGTATCAGGCGCTGTCCGATTGGCGCGACCCAGACGGCGACCCAATCTATCTGAAAGACGCCCAGGCGCCAGAGGGACTGAACACATCCTTCACGGAGGACGGTAGCCTGACGATCACCGAGGAGGGCAGCGCGGCTGGCCCCAAGACCGTGGTCCTGACCGTCGCCGACGACCAGGGCGGCGAGACGCGCGGCGAACTCATCGTCGATGTTCAGGAGGCGGGTAACCTGCCGCCTACCGCCAACGGGGACCTCTATCAGGCTCACCCCGGCGAGACCATTACCCTCGATCCGCTCAGGAACGATACAGACCCCAACGGCGATCCGTTGAGCTTGGCCGCCGTCTCCGGTGCTCCCTCGGGCGCATCCATCACGCCTGACCTGGACCGCGGCACCATCGACTTCATGGCGGCGTCACCGGGTTCCTATTCTTTCGCCTACACAGTGTCCGACGGCATCGCCACGACGCTGGGAATCGTGCGCGTCGAGGTCGCCGAGGCTCAGGCTCTGCCGCCCGTCGCTGAGAACGACACGGCTGTCTTGCCGCAGGGAGGGTCGGTGCTGGTCGCGCCTCTCGCTAACGACTACGACCCTTCCGGCGGTGTCCTGGCGATCACCTCAGTCGATTCTTCTGCCGTCCCTGGCCTAGAGGTGGCTCTCATCGACCGCCACCTGCTGCGCGTGACCGCGCCTTCCGGCCTGGATGCAACAGCGTCGTTCTCCTACACGATCTCTAACGGTCAGGGCAGCGCGAGCGCCACGGTGACCGTTATCCCCGGCGCTACCGACCGCTCTGACTTGCCGCCGGTCCTGAAGCCTGACAGGGGCAAGGTGCGCGTGGGTGACGTGGGCACGGTCTCTGTCCTGTCGAATGACCGTTCGCCTGCTGGCCTGAATCTGCAGGTCGAGTCGACTCTCGAATACGATCGCGATTCCGCTGTGGGCACGCCTTTCGTGACGGGGAACCAGGTGCGCCTCGAGGCCGGGGATACGCCCGGCACGATGGATGTGACGTATTCGGTCATCGACTCTGCGGGTAACCGTGCGTCCAGCACAGTGACGTTCGAGGTTTTGGCCGCCTCGGATACCAACCAGGCGCCCCGCCCGCGCGACATTACGG
Organism: Actinomyces bouchesdurhonensis; assembly: GCF_963540955.1. NCBI lineage: Bacteria > Bacillati > Actinomycetota > Actinomycetes > Actinomycetales > Actinomycetaceae > Actinomyces > Actinomyces bouchesdurhonensis. The sequence continues at coordinate 2,356 of NZ_CAUTSL010000074.1, read as the reverse complement.
CGTGGGCGAGTGCCGGTCAGACCACGCGTATTCCGGTGACCCTGGATGGGATTGACCCGGACGGCGATTCGGTGAGCCTGCGCAGCGTGGATTCTTCACCGCAGAAAGGTTCGGCGACCGCGAAGGCAACGTGGATTGAGTACACGCCTAATGACAATGCGTCGGGCACTGACACCTTCACGTACACGGTTGAGGATCGTCAGGGGGCGCGCGCGTCGGCTCGCGTGCGCGTCGCTGTGACGCCGATTCCTGCGCTGAATCAGAATCCGGTGGCCGTGCCCGACACGGTTCTCACTCGCCCCGACCGTATGGTGACCGTCAATGTCCTTGCGAATGACCTCGATCCGGACGGCGATTCGCTGAGCCTGGATGATGGCGGCCTTCAGACGTCCACGCCTGGACTTGACCCGCAGGTCCGTTCCTCTTCGTCCATTCAGGTGCACACGCCCTCCCAGGCTGGCACCTACCTCGTGTCCTACACGGTTAGTGACGGGCGCGGCGGTTCCGCGCGCGGTACTTTGACGGTCTTCGTTCAGGATGACGCGCCGCTGAAGGCGCCGATTGCTCGCGACGACTTTGTCTCTTACGACGAGTTGCCCACCGACGGTTCAGCTGTGCGCGTGAACGTGCTGGAGAACGATGAGGACCCCGACGGCAGCATCGATGAGGTGAGCTTGACCACATCTGAGTCGGGTGTGAGCGTGTCCGGTTCTGACCTGCTCATCCCCGTAACCGATTCGACGCGACTGGTCGTCTACACGATCACCGACCGCGATGGACTGACTAATTCGGCGGTCGTGACAGTCCCCGGTCGCAACTCGACCGCGCCGTTCCTGAGTTCGGCGAACTTGCCGATCGAGATGGACGCGGGCACGTCGCGCACGATCAGCCTGTCGGACTACGTCGCCACCCGCGCGGGGCGCAGCCCCCGCCTCGTCGAGGGGTCCTCCCCGGTGCCCCAGGACGGCCTGGACTCGGTCGTCGCTGACTCCGACACGCAGCTGACCTTGAATGCGAACGCTGACTTTGGCGGCAACTCCGCGTTCCTCATTCAGGTCGCGGACGGCGACAGCAGTGACGCGGGCGCGCTGAGCGCCTCCCTGTCGCTGCCCGTGCGCATCAAGGCGACCAAGAACCAGCCGCCGACCTTCACTCCGACCGCGATCCGCGTCGAGGCCGGGGGCGAGGCCGTGGTGCAGAACCTTGCGCTCGCGGTGCGTGACCCCGAGGGCGTGGACGTCACGACCTTCACCTACGCGATGGACTCCTCGCCGTCCACCATCACGGCGTCCCTGTCGGGCACCACCCTGACTGTGTCGGCCGCCGAGGGAACCCCGAAAGGTTCCGCGGGGTCGATTTCGGTGAGCGTCACGGACGAGGACAACAACACGGTCAGCGCGCAGATTCCCGTCGAGGTCGTCGTCTCCGACAAGCCCCTCATCCAGGTGCCCGCCTACACGCTGACCGCCAAGGTCGGCGATACGGTGAGCGTCGACGTGGCGTCCTCCGCGACTAACCCGTACCCGGAGTCGCCGATCACCCTGGAGAGCGCCGCGCTGTCCTCGGGCAGCGCGACTGTCGCCACGTCGGGCACGACCGTGTCGGTCACCCCGAGCGCGTCCGGCACGATCACCGTCGGCTTCAAGGTGAACGACAAGCTGGGCGACCCCGCGCGCGCCGTCCAGGGAACCATCACCGTCACGGTGACGGACAAGCCGAATGCTCCGACTAACGTTCGGGCCGAGGCCGAGGGACCGAATGGCGCTCGCGTGACCTTCGACGCGCCGGAGTCCAACGGCTCCCCGGTCACCGAGTACCGCGTCTACGACCAGACGGGACGCCAGGTCGCCACCTGTACCTCCACCGTCTGTAGCGTCGAGGGCCTGAGCGTCGGCCAGACCTACTCCTTCACCGTGGTCGCGGTCAACAAGGAGGGTGAGTCCGCGCGTTCGAAGGCCTCGAACACCATCACGATCTCCGGCGTCCCGGGACGCCCGGGTGCGCCTCTCCTCACTGCCGGCGACGGAACCATCAAGGCGACGTGGGCTCGGGCCAAGGACAACGGCTCCCCGGTCACCGGCTACACGGCGACTGCTTCTCTCGCCGGCGGATCGGATGTGACGTGTTCGACGAATGGTGACACCACGTGTACGCTCACGGGCCTGACGAACGGGAAGAACTACACGGTGACTGTCGTTGCACGCAACGCCAGGGGCGAATCCGCGCCCTCGGACGGTGCGTCGGCGACGCCTCAGGCCGCGCGCCGCGGACCCGATCAGCCGGTTATCACGAGCGCCAGCGCGGCCCAGCAGCGCGACGGTAACGCCGCTCTGGCGACCATCACCTGGTCCCTGGG
>NZ_CAUTSL010000073.1:0-8272 GCF_963540955.1 Actinomyces bouchesdurhonensis | reverse complement strand
TTCGTCGAGGCGCGTCAGGTAGGCGGCCGCGTTGGCCCGGTAGGTGGCCTCGCCGCTCGGGTCGACGGAGATGAGTGTGTCGCGGATGACGCGCACGTAGGCCTGGGCGTTGTGGACGTCGTGCCATAGGTGTGGGTCGATGTCGCCGTGGACGTGTTTGCCGAGGACGGCTTGGGGCAGCATGTACACGCTGGCGCCTGGCTCGCCGATGAAGCGGAACGAGGCCTCCCCGGGGATGGTCGTGAGGGCGCGGGTGGGCACTTCGATGACGACGTGGTCGAGGTCGGTGCATTCCATGGTGGAGGCGACGGCCGCGCCCGTGGTTCCTGCTCCCACGCAGGGGGCCGAGGCCTCGTCCCCGCCGAGTGCTCCGGCGTCGGAGGCAAGTTCGACGCGCTTGGTGGTGAGGTTGACGGTGATGTCGGCGTGGCCGGCGGACAGGACGCGGCGGCCCTCGGCGGCGGCGATGTCCTCGGGAGGGGTGCCGACGGCGAACACGGCGGTGCCTTCCCCGACGCCCACCGGCGTGGCGCCGGGGGTGGTGCGCAGGTTGGCGCGGAAGTGGACGCGGTACACGCCGGGGGCGGTGAACGCCCAGCTCATGTGCTGGTGGGCGTCGGCGGGCAGCTGCGCGGTGTCGGTGTCGTATCCGGTCGCGGCGTTGAAGCCGTCGGAGGAGGCGAAGGCGATCTCGGGCTGCCCGAAGGACGTGGTGAGGTAGGCGGCGGCCTCGCCGGGCCCGTCGACACCGGTGGTCGTCAGGTCGATCTGCGAGGCTCGGGTGGCCCCCATGTCGGCGCCGTCGCCCCACACGCGCATGCCGAGCCACGGGGTGTCGAGGGCGCGGTCTTCGACGAGGGGAAGGATGGTCGCGCCGTTCTTGGCGGCCTCTTCGGCGACGGAGACGGAGCGCGAGCCGGCGGGCAGGTTGGAGTCGAGGGCGCGGATGAGGGCGTGCTCCTCGAGCATGAGGTAGTTGGAGAAGGCGACATCCGCGTAGGCCACGTCGCGCACGGTGCGCAGGGAGGGCTCCCACGAGTGCGGGTCCGCCCCGCCGGGCACCATCTGCGTGACGTGGGCGCGGTCTCCAGCAACGTTGCGCACGAGGTCGGCGAGGATGCCGGTCGTGGCGACGACGCGCAGTTCACCGTCGGATGCTGGGTCGGGCGCGGGCGCGCACCCCGCCAGGGTCACCGTGAGCGCTAACGTCGAGGCGGCGAGCGCACGCCCACTCCCCCGCCACCCACGAGACGGGAGGCGGGGGATGAAGGGGAGTCGGCCTCGTGAATGAGGGGTCACGACTGCGCGCGCAGGTTGCGGCGGCGTCCGATCGCGCCCACCCACACGCAGGCCGCGCCCGTGAGCGCCCACGTGAGTGAGACGACGGTCAGGGGGATGGTGTCGGCGCCGGTGGTGGCCAGGGAGAGGTCGCAGTCCTTGCCGGACGCGGTGCGGCCGACGACCTGGGAGACCATGGGTCGCCCGCTCGGTCCGGTCGCGCCGGTGGCGGTGAGGTCGCCGCCGGACCCGAAGCCGCTGCCCGCGAGCGCCGCGCCGTTGGGGGTGACGCGCATGGTGATGGTGAGCGTGTAGGTGCCGGGCGCGGTGAACACCCAGTTCTGGTGGGCGTGCGTGTTGGCGCCGAGCGTGTAGCCGGTGCCGGGCCCGTCGAAGACGTGCTCGCCGACGCCGGAGCCGAGCGCGCCCGCGTTGAAGACGGCGACGCGTCCGGGGCCCTCGACGGCGTCGAGGGTGAACTGGACGGGGCCGGTGGTGCCGGTGACGATCTCTTCGCGCTGGGAGTTCAGGCCGAGCCACGGCACGCCCGCGATCTGGGTGGAGGGGATCAGCCAGACGCTGGAGCCGGGGGTGGCGACGAAGCCGAGGTCCGCGGGCGCGGTGATGCGCGCGGCGTCACCGAGGGCGAAGGTCAGGGACGAGGGGTCGACCCACTGGGCGGGCTGGCTGCGGTCGTCCTTGACGCGGGCGACGAGGGTGCCGTTGTCGATGGCGGGGCCCAGGTCGAAGTGGCCGTCGGTCGCGTTGCCGGAGGCGCCCTCACCGACGCTGACGGTCAGCGTAGTGCGCGCGGTGTTCGCGGGTGCTTGGGACGAGGCCAGGGTGGCGGCCTCGGCTTCGGTGGCCTCGCGGGTGATGCGGGTGGCGACGCAGCGCTCGCCGGTGGTGGTGCCTGTGGTGGTGCGCTCGCCCGAGGCGGGGGCGGGGTTCGCGCCGGTCGTCGTGCCGGTCGTCGTGCCGGTCGTTCCGGTGGTTCCGGTCGCGCCGGGGGCGGGGGCGCTGGGCGTTCCGGTGCCGTTGTTGTCCGCCTGGTCCTGCGCGGCCTGATTGTTCGTCGAGTCCACGGAGCCGGGGCCCACGCCGGGGGCGGGCTGCGCCTGGTCGGTGGAGGGGGCCGCTGCGGACTCGGCGAGGCACGAGGCCTCGTCGGCGACGTCGATCGTGTAGGTGCGGGCGGCGGACTGGGCGTTGGCGGCGCCGGCGTTCCCGGGAGTCCAGGCGCTGGCCTGGACGGTCAGCGTGTAGCGGCCGGCGCGCGTGAACAGCCAGTTGACGTGCTTGTGGGCGGCGTAGGGCTGGTCGATGTCGTCGCCGCCCGGCGCCAGGTCGAAGCTGCCGTCGGCGGTGACCGCCTTGGTGCCCTCGGTGAAGCTGGAGGTGAAGGCGTAGATGCGCCCATCGGCCGGGCCCGTGTAGGTCACGTGGAAGCGCGCGGCGTCGTATCCGCCCGCCGCGATGCCGAGGGTGTCCCATCCGGGCCACAGGACGCTCGCCTGGTTGTCGCCGGTCTGGCCGAGCAGGTAGGCGGCGGCGGGCGCGCCGGTCGCCTGGCTGACGGCGGCTGGGATCTGGGTGAGAGTGGACTTGTTGACGGCGAGGAGGGTCTGCTCGGGCTCGCGCATGACGCCGGAGCCGGTGGCGTCCTCCTTGATGCGCAGGGTCAGCGCGCCGGACGCGTCGGAGGTCAGGTCGAAGATGTCGGCGTGGCCGCGGTCCAGGGTCGCGGTGGTGCCGGCGGGGGCGGTGCGCATGAGCGCGCAGGCGGAAGCGTCCGCCTCGGACGAGGTCGTGGCCGCGTCGGCGGTGCCTGTTGTTTCTGCGCGTGTTGTGTCGCTACCTGAGGTCGCGGCGTCTGCTGTGGCGTCGGCGGCGTCGGAGGTCGAGGCCTCGGCGGTCATGTTGGCGGCCTCGGTTCCTGCGGTGGCCTCGTCGGCGTGTGCCGCTCCGGGCACGAGGAAGGAGGTGGCCGCGAGGGCCATTGCGGCGAAAGCCCGGGCAGCTGAGCGGCCCGGGTTCCGGTATGTCGTGGGGTTCATGGAGGGGGTCCTCTAGGTGCTTCGCACATGGATATGAATGAGAATCGTTATCATTCTAATAGCGTGGCGCACACCGCGCAACGTTCCGCGACCCGCAGGCAATAGCTCCAACGAAGCCAAGAAACCCCGGGGAATACCTGCCCCCCACTCCAATTTCGCACGTAATTCCCCCTCCACTCTTTCAAACTTTGAAGTCACATCGTTGAAATTCCGCGGTTTTCGCGACATTGCGAATTTGTCTGACTACCGAATTACGTGCGAAATTAATGATGAACGGCTGAAGGGATCGATCCCAGAGCTTCGCCGGGTACCACGCAGATTCCAATGCCAACGCTTCTGCTTCCCCAATGCCCACCGCCGAGCAACCCCAACTCATGCAGGCCGACACGCACACCCGATAGACGAACACGCACGAACCATCATCAGATTTACTGAAATTTCGCGATCTATAGACGAACAAAGCCGACACAACGGGCGAATTGTGACGGCCTGCGCACACATGTGATAACCGCGTGCAGGCCACTTTGCTTTGCAATTGCTCGGTTTTCGATGCGAGCTATCTAACTGTCCGAACGGTTGATTAAGTGTTTTTGCAGGGATAAGCTATAACTATTAAGCGCCTGACACAGCTGCCAAGCTCGTCCGGCGCTTTTCTTGTTTGACACGCAGGGTCGCGCCGACGCCACCCGCGTTGGCACGCTCCTCGCGCGAGACCCGCCGGGCGATCCCCTACCTCGCCAAGCAGGAACACACGAATACACGATCCCACGAGGAGTCCGCTATGTTCTCCACCATCGACGTCATGGTTGCCCAGGCCCACATCGACCAGCTCAACGAACTCGCCGACGCGAAGCGTTCGCGCAAGGCCGACCGCCACTGATCGAATTCCGGCGCCGCCGGAGTTCCACGCAAGTCCGCAGACCCGCATGGGCTGCGGACTTTTTGCATGCCGTCGCGGCCTGGCCGCGGTGCCGGTGGTCGCGACAGTTACATGGGTGGAAAATGCCTAGTCTTTTGGGTGGAAAATGTATACCAAGATTGGTGGAAAATGTATAATGCTCTACATATTCGCTGATCATAGGAGGTTCAGATGCAGGCTGTACGTCCGGAGAACTACCGCCCTCGAGCAATCGACCGGCGTATCGACCAACTGCTGCGATCCTTCGGCGCTGTTGAAATAGCCGGGCCCAAATGGTGCGGAAAGACCTGGACCTCACTTGCGCATGCTGGCAGTGCTGACTTGCTCACTGACCCATCAACGCTTCTAGCCGCCCAGTCCTCCCCCGATCTCGTACTCTCTGGCGAGCGCCCACACCTCATTGACGGGTGGCAGGAGGTGCCTCAGATCTGGGATATGGTTCGTTCTCGTATCGATTCGTCCGCTGGTGAACGAGGACAGTTCATCCTCACAGGGTCCTCCGCACCACACGATATTGAGACACTCAGGCACAGCGGCGCAGGGCGTATTGCTCGCGTTCACATGCGGCCAATGACCTCATACGAGGCCGGAGCGACTCCAGGAGGCGTAAGCCTCCGCGGTCTTTTTGACGGCAAGGGGATCACTTCGCAACGATGCGAAAGCTCTATCGAAAGCGTTGCGCGTTGGTGTTGCCGAGGAGGATGGCCGTCGATTCTTGATCTCGATGACGAAGATGCGTTGGAAACTCCGGCACAGTACCTGCGCAACCTCATTGAGGTAAACATGCCTCAGCTGCGCCGATCTCCAGACACAACACGGTCGCTCTTACGCGCTCTCAGCATGAATCTTGCGCAAGCTCCGACAATGAGCACACTGTCAAAGGATATGGGCAGCGAAGGTGAAGAGAAATCGCGTCACACGATTAGGGCCTACCTCGACGACCTCCGCACGATGTACCTACTCGAAGATGTGCCCGGATGGGAACCCGCAGCTCGCGGAAAGAAACGTGTTCGCATCAAGCCCAAGCGCTACTTCGTCGATCCCTCCCTACCTGCAGCCATGCTCGGCCTATCCCCCAGCAAGTTGCTACGCGATACTCAGACTCTCGGCGGATTGTTTGAGACTCTCGTCTGCCGTGATCTCCTCACGTTCACCGACACGCTTCCTGGTGTCGGAAACTCCATCGCCTACTACCGTGATGACAAAGGTCTCGAGGTCGACTTCATCATCGAACTCGCTGACGGGCGCTGGGGTGCGTTCGAGGTCAAACTATCATCGATGGGAATTACTGATCGTGCCGTGGAACGCCTTCACAGGTTTCACGCACTCATGACCGGTAACCCTATGGCCAGGACCTCCGAACCTTCTTTCCTTGGTTTCATCGTGGGCCACGGGGAGTTCGCCTACCAGTGCGACGACGGTCTGCTCGTCCTTCCCTATGCATGTATCGAGCCCTAATGTTTCACGTGAAACATCTGCCCAACCACCGGCCTCGCTACCCCGTGAGCCGCGGAAAGTGGCACACTTGACCTATACGTTGAACGTGACTTCATGCAAAGGATGGCATGCCTTGACTCAGCCTTCGACCAACGGCGCGACCCCGGCCTCGTCCGGGCTCACGCCCGCGCAAGGAAACCGCCTCGACCCCTGGTTCGACGCCTACGCGGAACGCGCACACAATCTGCGCGAATCGGAAATCCGCGCGCTCTTCTCCGTGGTCTCGCGCCCCGAGGTCGTCTCCCTCGCCGGCGGCATGCCGAACCTCAAGGACCTACCCCTCGACAAGCTCGCCGCGTCCGCGGAGAAACTCGTGCGCAACCACGGCGCGCAGGCCATGCAGTACGGCAGCGGCCAGGGCTGGGAGGTGCTGCGCGAGCGGATCACCGAGGTCATGACATACGACGGCATCATCGGCGCCGACCCCGACGACGTGGTCGTCACGACGGGCAGCCAGCAGGCCCTCGACCTCGTCACCGAGCTCTTCGTGAACCCGGGCGACGTGATCCTCGCCGAGGCCCCCTCCTACGTGGGCGCCCTGGGCGTGTTCCGCGCGCGCCAGGCGGACGTCGTGCACGTCCCCATGGACGAGCACGGCATCATTCCCGAGGCCCTGGTCGAGACGATCCGCGACGTGCGCGCCTCGGGCCGCACCATCAAGTTCATCTACATCATCCCGAACTACCACAACCCTGCGGGCGTGACGCTCTCCGCGGAGCGCCGACCCATCATCGCGGAGATCTGCCTGCGCGAGCACGTCCTGATCGTCGAGGACAACCCCTACGGCCTGCTCGGCTTCCATAACGACCCCCTGCCGGCCATCGCCTCGTACAGCCCTGAGGGCGTCGTCTACCTGGGTTCCTTCTCGAAGATGTTTGCGCCCGGCTTCCGTATCGGTTGGGCGTACGCGCCGCACGCGATCCGCGCGAAGCTGGTGCTGGCGCTCGAGTCCGCGATCTTGTGCCCGTCGATGGTGGGCCAGATGGCGATCGCCGACTACCTGGGCAGCTACGACTGGTACGGGCAGGTGAAGTCCTTCCGTTCAATGTACGCGGAGCGTGCTCGCGCGATGCTGACGGCGCTCGAGGAGTACATGCCGTCGTGCTCGTGGACGGTGCCGGACGGTGGATTCTACACGTGGGTGACGCTCCCCGAGGGCCTCAACGCGAAGTCGATGCTGCCGCGCGCGGTGCGCGCCCAGGTCGCCTACGTGTCGGGGACGGCGTTCTTCTACGACGGCCAGGGGTCGAATCACATGCGCCTGTCCTTCTGCTACCCGACCCCCGAGGACATTCGCGAGGGCGTGCGTCGCCTGTCGACGGTCGTGAACGCTGAGAAGGAAATGGTCGACATGTTCGGCACCGCTTCGATCGACGAGGCCGGGGCTGAGTCCGCCCGTTAAGGTTCCCTAGGAGTAACACATTATGGCTACGAAAGTTCTCATTATCTCTGGCGGCCTGACGCACGAGCGTGACGTGTCGGTTCGTTCGGGTCGTCGTGTCGCGAACATCCTGACGCAGGCGGGCTACGACGTCGTGATTTCGGATGTGGATGCGTCCCTGGCGGGCGCGATCGAGTCCTTCTCCCCGGACGTCGTGTGGCCCCTCGTGCACGGTTCGATTGGCGAGGATGGGTCGTTGCAGTCGTTCCTGGAGTCCGTGGGCGTGCCTTTCGTGGGGTCGTCGGCGGTGCAGGCGATGCTCGCGTCGAACAAGCCGACGGCGAAGGCGCTGCTGGGTTCCGCGGGGTTGGCGACGCCGGGCTGGGTGACGCTGCCGCAGGCGATTTTCCGCCAGTTGGGCGCGTCGAATGTGCTGTCGGCGTTGGAGGGTTCCGTGTCGTTCCCGGTTGTCATTAAGCCGACGGATGGGGGTTCGGCGTTGGGTATTTCGACGGCGCATAACGCGAAGGAGCTGCGTCGCTCGATGGTTGATGCGTTCGCGTATGGGCAGCGTCTGATGGTCGAGCAGCGCATTGAGGGTCGTGACGTGGCCGTGTCGGTCGTGGATTTGGAGGGTGGGCCTGTGGCGCTGCCTCCGGTTGAGGTTGCGACGGACGATGGTCGTTACGATTACGATGCGCGTTACACGACGGACGAGGCCGTGTATTTTGTGCCTGCTCGTCTCTCTTCGGAGACGCTGGCGGATCTGCAGGCGGCGGCCGTCGAGGCACACACGACTCTTGGCCTGCGTGATCTGTCGCGCATGGATTTCGTGGTTGACGACGAGGGTACGTGCTGGTTCATTGATGCGAACGTGGCTCCCGGCATGACGGACACGTCGCTGCTGCCCCAGGCCGCGGATGCGCTGGAGGATTCGTCGTTTGCGCGGCTGTGCGCGGACATCGTTGATTTTGTGGCTGGTGGCCGCGTGGTCGGCGGGTGCGATGCTGGTGGCGTGACTGGCGTTGGTGGCGCCGCCGATATCCCCGCGGACGCGCCTGTCGAAGGCGACTAGGGGCCATTTGCGGACTATCGGTCACGAACGTGGTGCTTAAGTTCCGGGTTTAGGTTGGGATTGCG